>CAMAVL010000143.1 GCA_945861735.1 Chlamydia trachomatis | reverse complement strand
CGCCCCATATTGTTAATATGGGGCGACTTAAGATCGATGATCCGCGGGAGCTTTCGCGCAGGTCCAAATCCAAGTTCATGACCGAGTTGGGTATAACAGAGGAAGAAATATGGAATAATTAAGATTCTTGTCTCTTCCTCTGTGATCTCCGTGCTCTCTGTGGTAAAAAATCTTATTTCTGTATCACTTGTTACTGAGCCAAAATTCTCAGATTCAGCTACGAGCAGTATATTTAAAATCCTCAACTCTATAGAATTACTTCCAAAAGCCCTCATAGGAATTGACTTGACTTATGCATAAAAAAGAGACCTTTCAATACGACATCCGCTTTATCCGCAATTTCTCAATTATCGCCCACATCGATCATGGCAAATCCACTATTGCTGACCGCTTACTCGAGTTGACTCTCACGATAGCAGCGCGCGATATGCAGGCCCAAGTACTCGACTCTATGGATTTGGAAAGGGAAAGGGGGATCACGATTAAAGCGCACCCTGTGACAATGTATTATACAGCTCATGACGGAACAGTTTACCAGATCAATTTTATTGACACTCCAGGGCACGTGGATTTCTCTTATGAAGTGTCTCGATCTCTAGCCGCTTGTGAAGGAGCTCTTCTCGTTGTGGATGCTGTCCAGGGAGTCCAAGCACAAAGCTTAGCCAATGTCCACTTGGCATTAGAGCGCAATCTAGAAATTGTTCCCATTCTCAATAAAATCGACCTTCCGTCCGCTGATATCGAAGGGGTTAAGCAGCAGATCGAAGATGTAATCGGATTAGATACGACAGATGCAATCCTCTGTTCTGCTAAAACAGGCGTTGGGATCGATGCGATTTTAGAAAGAATTATTATTAGCGTTCCCTGTCCCACTGCCCCTCAAGATGACATCCTGCGTGCACTTGTTTTTGATTCCCATTACGACCCCTATCGAGGAGTCATGGTTTATGTTCGAATTATTTCAGGAGAAATCACAAAAAAAACACTCATTCAGATGATGGCACTCGATAAAACCTTTGAGGTTTTGGAAGTGGGTGTATTTTCCCCTGATCAAAGAGCTGTTGAAATTTTACGTCCTGGCGAAGTGGGTTATCTATTAGCGAATATTAAAAATACCGCCGATGTCAAAATCGGAGATACGGTGACATCGGCGAAAAGGCCCGCAAAAGAACCGCTTCCAGGTTTTCGAACGATTTCTCCTGTTGTATTTGCAGGAATTTATCCCGTTGACTCTCCCGATTTTGAAACATTGCGTGATGCCCTCGTCAAACTCCAATTGAATGACTCTGCGCTCCATGTCGAGCAAGAAAGTAGCATGGCTTTAGGTTTTGGATTCCGTTGTGGCTTTTTAGGATTACTCCATCTTGAAATTGTCTTTGAACGCCTTCAAAGAGAATTCAACCTCGATATCATTACAACAGCTCCATCGGTTGTCTATAAGTTTACTCTAACGGATGGAAAAGAGCTCAAAGTGGATAACGTCGCTCACTTTCCAGATCCCACTTTTATCGAATATATCGAAGAACCCTGGGTTAAAATTCACATCATGGCACCATCCGAATATCTCGGAGCGATCATGAGTTTGGGAATGGAAAAAAGGGGGGAATTGCTCAAAACAGAGACGATGGATAGCAAACGCCTTCTTCTTACCTACCGGTTTCCATTAAATGAAATCATCACCGACTTTAATGACAAACTCAAATCTGTTACACGTGGTTATGGATCTTTCGATTACGAATTTGAAAAATATGAGATCGGCGATATCGTCAAACTCGAGATCCGCGTGAATGAAGAGCCTGTCGATGCATTCTCGTGTTTAGTTCATAAAACCAAAGCAGAAGGCAAGGGTAGAGCGATTTGTAAAAAGCTTGTTGATGTTATTCCGATGCAACAGTTTAAAGTTCCTGTCCAAGCAGCTGTCGGCGGTAAAATCGTTGCACGGGAGACAATCCGCGCAATTACCAAAAACGTGACTGCAAAATGTTACGGCGGCGATATCACACGCAAACGCAAACTCTGGGAAAAGCAAAAAGAGGGTAAAAAGAAAATGAAGGAAATTGGTAAAGTCAATATCCCTCAATCTGCTTTTATGGAAGTGCTTAAGGCCAGCGAGTAATACACCTTAAGCGTTGTAAGAGCCTGAGGTGATATCCCCTCCGGTTCCCGTCCAATTCGTATGGAAAAATTTACCTCGTGGCTGATCAATTCTCTCATATGTATGCGCTCCAAAAAAGTCGCGCAGAGCTTGAATGAGGTTAGCTGGAAGATTTGCCGTGCAATATCCATCAAAAAAAGCTAACGCAGTACTGAAGCAAGGGGTCGGAACACCCATCAAAGCGGCTTGAGAGACCACCATACGCCAGCCTCCTTCCGATGCAAGGATCTCTTTGCGGAAGAAATCATCGAACATAATATTGGCAAGATCGGGTTTATGGTCGTAGGCATTTTTAATATCATTGAGAAACCGGCTGCGAATAATACACCCCTCTCTCCACATGAGTGCAATCGATCCATAATTGAGTTTCCATTTCATTTCAACAGCCGCTGCTCTCATTAACATGAATCCTTGCGCATAACTGATGATTTTAGATGCGTATAAAGCCTGTCTGATCGCTTCGATAAATTGCTTTTTATCTCCTGTAAAAGGAGTTTTTTTGCGAGGGAACATCTTTTCCGCTTCGACCCTCTCTACTTTAAGCGAAGAGAGACATCTTGCAAAAACCGATTCTGCAATCAAAGTCACAGGTATCCCTAAATCTAAAGCGCTCATTCCCGTCCATTTACCCGTTCCCTTTTGGCCTGCAACATCCAAGATCTTATCTAAAAGAGGTTTCCCATCGGTATCATTATATCCAAATACTTGCGCTGCAATATCAATAAGAAAGCTATTGAGAGCACCTTTATTCCATTCTAAAAAGATCTCTTGAATTTCTTTCGTGCTGCAATTTAAAACGTTTTTTAACAGGAAATAGGCTTCTGAAATGAGTTGCATGTCACCATATTCAATCCCATTATGCACCATTTTAACATAATGACCCGACCCCCCCTCTCCTACCCAATCGCAACAGGGAAGGCCATCTTCTTTTGCCTTAGCTGCAATGCTTTGAAAAATAGGCTTAAGGATTGGCCATCCTTCCGCATTGCCACCCGGCATGATCGAGGGGCCATGACGCGCGCCCTCTTCGCCTCCAGAAACTCCACTGCCGATATAGAGGATCCCTTTCTTTTTAAGTTCTTCGCACCGTCTTTCTGTATCGGGGTAGTGGCTATTGCCTCCATCGATAATAAGATCCCCTTTTTCTAAAAACGGAAGGCACTCTTGAATTAAATCATCCACCGGCGCTCCAGCTTTCACCATAAACATCACTTGACGCGGTCTTTTGAGCTGTTGAAAAAAATCACTTAACGTATGAGCTCCCATGACATGCGTGTTTTTGGCTGTAGTATTGAGAAATTCGTCTACTTTAGAAACTGTGCGATTGTAGACGACCACTGTAAAACCATGGTCATTCATATTTAAAACAAGGTTTTGCCCCATGACAGCGAGTCCTATGAGTCCAATATCTGCCTTTGCTTGTGCCATCGTTCATGCTCCTATAATTTCTTAAGTGAATTAAATCTTCTCTTTTCTATAAACTGATCGCCTATGTTCTCGTAGCTCAGGTGGATAGAGCGGTCGCCTCCTAAGCGACAGGTCGCGCGTTCAACTCGCGCCGAGGACACCATTTGTACTAGTTTCTTAAATATCTATCAACCCCTTCAGCGATTCCTCCGGCAAGTCGGTCCAAGTAAGCCCGATCTTTCAGGAGATCTCTTTCATCTCGATTGGTGACAAAGCCCCCCTCGACTAAAACTGCTGGCATTTCCGTCTCTCGAATCACATGAAAATTCCCCTTTTTAACGCCCCGAGAATTAGCCTCTGTCTGATCGAGCATTCCATATAGAATGCAACTGGCTAACCTTTGGGACGCCCTCGAACGGAGAGACTCTTCCAAGTTGTAATAAAAAATTTCAATCCCTTCAGCCTCTCTTCTCGGAGATGAATTGAAATGGATACTCACAAAAAGAGATCCCTTCGCCTTATTCGCAATTGCAACTCTTCGAGGCAAAGAAAGATAGACATCGCGACTGCGCGTTAACATCACGCGATAACCCAATCTTTCAAGATGTTTCTTTGTTAACAAGGTCGTGAGCAGCGCAATCTTTTTTTCTTTAAAAGAAAATACTCTAGCTCCCTCATCTGATCCTCCATGACCTGCATCTAAAACGATCAGCGGTTTTAAGGAATTTTGACTCTTAATCTGGGAAGAATATTCATTTGAAAGAGGGCGTCTATCCGCAGAGCACGATGTACTGCATGCCAAAACACCCAGCATCAAAAAAAGAGCGCGAAGATAGCGCATGTTTCTTTTCCTCTAAAAATTGTACGATCTCCTCTAAATCTATTGGGATAGAAGATTTGAGTCAATTTTTTCCAGCTGTAGTTATAAAACTCCCTCTAATGTCATTAACTCGACTTTGCAACTTTTTCCGAGCGCATCTCGCTTGAGAGGATCTCAGAAAAAGTTGCAAAGCCAAGATTAAAAAAACTGTTGCGCAATTTTGTGAGTTATACCCAACTCGGTCAGCAACTTGGAATTTGGACCGCGCCAAAGCCCCGGGGATCGTCGATCTTAAGTCGCCCCATATTGTTAATATGGGGCGACTTAAGATCGATGATCCCCGGGAGCTTTCGCGCAGGTCCAAATCCAAGTTCATG
>CAMAVL010000142.1 GCA_945861735.1 Chlamydia trachomatis | reverse complement strand
CAAAAACTTTTTTTGGCGTGAAAGCCCCAGGGATCGAATAGCGCAAATGGGGTTGTATTATTCAATACTAGCCCCATTTGCGCTATTCGATCCCTGGGAGCTTTGACGCTCAAAAAAAGTCTTGTCTAATGTGACTTTGTCAAGCTAAGTCCAGGTTGCCTTGAAAACAAATCCCTTCAATTTCCAAGTCTATAGAGGGACTACGAGTCTCTAATGATGTAACGGGGATACTATAAAAATACGCGGAGTGTAGGCTAAAGTGATCAGTCGGTTCAGGTTCATTTTTTGGCTCGGTTATCCACAAATGCAATAAGACCACTAGCCCTCCAAAAGAGGAAATAATGAGGGTTAGTTTTGAATTTTTGTTCATTTAGAGAGGTTGTGGGTAAAAGTAAATTTTCTCATTCAAAAAGTCAATAAAGACGACTTGTGACTCTAGAAATTCCATACCTGCAATGGCTTCGATTTTTTTAGGCAGTGCTGCCTCTCGAAAGGTGAATGGTCCTAAATTATTGCCCTCAATTTCAAAAAGATCAGATTCACAATGTTGAGTAAAATCAATGGAAAAAAAGGAGGGAGGCTCCGATTCAGGATCTGTTAAAAGAGAGGATAAATGATCGGGTTCTTTATGCATGAGATTAAGCGTGGATCCTGTATCTAATACGAAGCGATGGCACCCTGAATTTGTAATAGCGTTGAATTCGATAAAACCATGATTTAGGATCAGATCCGTTTTTACAAACTGATCCGTTGGGTATCCCTCTATTTGAAGAGTTTCTAGGCTATCACAAAATGCAATAATGGACTTTGAAAAATCCAATAAGACATTTGTCTTTGAAAAAGGCTTCCAGCCGACCCTGGCTAAAAATGGGGCCTGTTCTGTTTCGGAGGATTCTCCAAAGATAAGATCGTGTTCAAATTCAGAATTAAGCAGGTCAGCCGAGAAATCAAAAAAGGTCAGTTCGCCAATTTTTAGCTTTGGGATTTTATACATTAAATTTCTATATTGTTTTCCTCGAATTCCAGAAGAGATTTGGGCTCCTGCGGGTAATTTATTAGGGATTCTTTCTAGAACTTCTTCTGGAAGAATTAGGAGCCCATTAAATCCTAAATCCAGTTTCCCCTGAAAACAAATTCCTTCAATTTCCAAGTCTATAGAAGGAATACGAGCCTCCAATGGTGTAACGGGGATACTATAAAAATATGCTCCGCGTAGGCTTAAGTGATCAGATGGTTTAGATTCATTTTTTGGCTCGGTTATCCACAAATGCAGCATGACTGCTAGCCCTCCAAAAGAGGAAATGATGAGGGCTAGTTTTGGTTTTTTGTTCATTTTTGGTTTTTTTCTTCCTTGCCTACTCTAACATCCTAGGAATATTCTCCTTTTCTGTTTATATCAGCATCACCTTTCACATAATTGCCGTCCTTATCTTTGGCCTCTGCCTCGACATAGAATTTTGTTTCAGACCCTTTACGAGTGATCCCTACTTCAGTTCTATATTCAGTATCTCGATCGGACCTTCTAATAAGAACAATCTCAAGGTCGTTAACACCTTTTTGAGAAATTTTTTCGCGGTAGAGAACTTTGGAACGATTTCGGGTTTTTATGGGCTTCAGCTTAACCGATTTATCAACACTTCGAATGCAAATGATATCTGGGGAAGTCTGGGATAAGGTATGAATAAGATCGCTGGACAATTCATCTTCACCTAAATTTTCTTCAATGAAACCTCCGACAGATGTTTCAACTAAAAAATCATCAAGATTTACTTGCGGTTGCAGCTGAAATAACTGGATACTATCCTCAAAATAGGCTAATTGAGTCTCGTTATTTGTTAGATTTTTGAGTGTTTCAAGTAAAAAGGCAGAGCAGTTTTCGAAAGAGTGTTTGATTAGTTGAAAGCATTCTAGATTTAAGGAAGAAATTGAACTCAAGAGAGTAACGCTTTCACTCAACTCTCTAAGTGAGTTGTTGTAGGCCTCTAAATAATGTTCGCTAGATTCATTTTCGCTTAAAACCCAAGGCATTAGGGTTGCTAATTGATAGGTTTTTTCTTCTGTCTCAGACAACAGTTCTTGAACATTAACGGTCTCTAGATGATAGGATGTTTCCACTGCATTTGGGCTGGAATACGCAATGAGATTATTCTGAAAAGGGAAGATAGAACTCACAAAAAAAACTGCTAATCTGAAAGGAACTTTCATAATGCCTCCGTTGTTTTGGAAAAAAATAAGAGTGGTCATTTTCTAAAAAATAAGCAAGAAAAAAAATAATCCGTTAGACTCGCGGCTTTAAGGCGGTATGTAAAGCTGTTTGACATGAGCTCTTTTGAAGAGTGTTTTGGCGGCGTCATCTATCTTTTTGTGAGAGATAAAGCTGTTTTACATTTCTTTCCCGAGGGTTTCGGATTAATATTGTGTAATAAAGGTACTCACTGGCTGCCTATGAGTCCTTGTATTACATATAGGATATGAAACGATCTAAGTATAAACACCTACTCGAGCCTCTTCTTAAAGAGTCGATCTTTAAGGCAATCGATGCTTTGGATCATTGCCGGACTGTTCTCAGGAGTTGATGGCTTTTATAAAAATCCTAAACGAATAATGATAAGGTCTAGTACATAATGAATTTAGATACAGAACTTCTCTCTTCCTTTGATCGCTTTTTTGCGCAAAGACTCTCTACGACACCAGAAGAGATCCCGCTTCTCGCAACGCTCATGGCAATTTCTCGAAGAGGGCATTTAGCTCTTAGTCTTAATCCTAAAAGTTTAGAAGAGCAACTCAGAGCGATTGCGCCTCAAGACCCTTCGACTTTAGATCAAATCATTCTAGGCGCTGAAAAGCTCTCTTCAAGCATTGTGGCAATGACGAATGCTCTAGACTTTGAAGCTCCTAAAAAACCTCTTTGCCGCTGTAACGACCAGATCTACTTGCAGAAGAATTGGGTTTACGAATCTCTGTTTTTGTCCCATATTCAAAGATTAAAAAATGGATCTGCCATTGATTTGGGATCAAGCCTAACAATGGAAAATCTAAACGCTGAGCAAAAAACAGCCGTTGAAAATGGTCTAACGCATCCACTCTCGATCATTACAGGGGGGCCAGGAACGGGCAAGACCTACACAGCGGCGCAGCTCGTATTGAATTGTTTAAGCGCTTTGGAAGCAGAACAGAGAGAGAACTTCCGAGTCATTCTAGCAGCGCCAACAGGAAAAGCGGTTGCCCACTTAGAAAAAAATATTCTCAAATACATAACTGCGCCATTTAAGTTGCTCTCAGGCACGTTGCACGCTCTTTTAAAATATAAAATCGATCGGGATCGAGATGAAGAGACAACCCTCCTTGCTGATTTGATCCTTATCGACGAATGCTCGATGATCGATGCCGCTCTATTTTCAGCTTTATTACAAGCGATTCCAACAGGTACCCGTATTGTTCTTATAGGGGATAGCAATCAGCTCTCTCCTGTGGAATCAGGTAGCTTTTTTGCAGATCTTGTCGATTGTTCCATTTTGCCGATCACCCATTTGAAAACATCTTTGCGCTCAGAGAGCCTTGAGATTTTAAATTTTGCAGCAGAGATCCAGTCGGGTAATTTGTGTATAGAAGGGGGAGCCGTTTCACGAATAGATTTGCATATGCAGCGGGGATCAGAAACTGCTTTTTCTCATGCTCTATGGGCATGCGTTGAGAAGCGATTCCCTAAGATGAGCCCATTAGAGCCAGTGGCAGAAGAACTTTTGATGCGCAATGATGAGTTTCGCATTTTGTGCTGTATGAGACAGGGCTTTTTTGGAGTCGATTCGATCAATCAGATGCTTGTAGAGCGCTATAGAGATGTCTCTGATGGGTGGTTACCTATTCCTGTTTTAATCACCCGCAACGACTACGCCCTAGAGCTTTATAACGGAGATGTCGGCTTTTTAGTGAAACGGATCTCTAAAGAGTCGATGAACTATGCCATTTTTTCAGGGAAAAAAGGTGAAGTGCGCAAGATCTCCGCCTATGCACTTCCCTCTTTTGAATACGCTTACTGCCTTTCCGTTCATAAAAGTCAAGGGAGTGAATACAACGACATCTTGCTTCTAGCGCCGGAGGGTTCTGAGGTCTTTGGACGGGAAGTTCTCTACACGGCAGTCACAAGAGCGCGCAAATCGGTGCTATTCGATGCATTCCCACAAGTTTTCGAAAAAGCTGTTCGGATGAGTTCTAGAAAGGTGTCAGGGATTCTTACACGCAGTCAAGCTGTTTTGTAATTTAATTAGCTCGATCTGGATTTTCTTTTTAAACTAGAGCGTTTAATTGGACGAGCAGGTTTTTTTTGTGTGCTAGACTTTTTTATTCCAGGAGCCGGAGCTCCTCGAAGTAATCCTTCAGTACTTAAGTCTTCATCAATTTCAGGCCAATGAATTCCATATCCGCCACCACATATTTCGAAATGGGCTCTTATCTTTGGGGTGGCTTTTAGTAGTTTGGGATACCAGACTAAAGGAACGGAGATCGTGCGTCCATCCATTAAGTCGACAACTAATGAATCCCTGGTAAAATAAACGGCTTCAACACGTCCGTCGGTTTTAAGAGCTGAAGTATTCATGCCATGTGTCCAAAAAATTATGTTGGTGCTTCGTAACTAGTTCATGTAGGGTGTTTATACCCAACTCGGTCATGAACTTGGATTTGGACCTGCGCGAAAGCTCCCGCGGATCATCGATCTTAAGTCGCCCCATATTAACAATATGGGGCGACTTAAGATCGACGATCCCCGGGGCTTTGGCGCGGTCCAAATTCCAAGTTGC
>CAMAVL010000141.1 GCA_945861735.1 Chlamydia trachomatis | reverse complement strand
CGAGCAGTATAGATCGTCTTTATTGCGGCTCAAGCTTTCAGCGGGAGCCGCTGAGAAATTAGTTATTTAGTTGAAAATCTCATCCACTTAGTGGTAAAATTCTCGGCATGAAATATAGCCTAATCATTGATACAAGCTCCGAGTATAGCCTGGTAGGTCTTGCGACTGACCACCAACTCATCCAAGCCCAAATCGAGCTCCACGCAAATCAACTCGGTAGCTCCCTGCTTCCCACAATTGATGCCCTCATCAAACAAGCAAACATCTCTATCCAAGACCTTTCCGAAATCATCGTTGGCATTGGCCCCGGCTCCTATACTGGAACCCGAGTCGGCGTTGCTGTCGCAAAAGCACTCAGCTTTGGATTAAAAATCCCTTTACGCACCTTCTGCTCCCTTCTCGCCTTTCTCCCCTCTTTTTGCGGCTCTTTTGCCTGCGTGATGCCCTCTAGAACAGGCGATTTCTTTCTCTTAAAAGGCCACCAGAGTAAAACGCATTTAGAAACGACCTTTTCAGCTCTTGTCTCTTTGCCAGAACTCATCGAAGCGCTGCCAGGAGTCGATCACATCTTAGGTAAACCACTGGATGAGGTACGACAAAAACTTGGGCTATCGCACCTGATCCTCCCAACCCCTGGCTTATCTACCCCATTGCTCTATATTGCCTCTTCTCAAGGAGCCTTGACTAAAGACTCTGGCGATCTCATCTACCTTCATCAGCCGTAAAATATTGTAAAAAAGAGCCACTCCGCTTATTAAAAAGAAAAAGCGATTCAAGGCACTCTCAATGATAAATAATAAATTAAAAAACCTCCCTCTTCCCCCATTCCAATGGAAAATCATCGCGTTAATGGCCCTGATCACGATCATTAATTTTATCGACAGAAATTCCATTGCCTTTGCAATCTCCCCCATCGAGCAAACTTTTGACATTTCAAACGGAGAATTCGGTCTCATTGCCGGCGCTTTTGGCATCGGCTATATGGTATCCGTTATTAGACCTCTTGCATAACCTGCTTTACTTGAAAAAATCGAAGATTTTTTTGTCATTTAAAATCCTGTCGATTAAGACATACACGCAGTGTAGGCGAATCGACAGGATTTTAAATGAAAAAAAAATCTTCGATTTTAACAAGCAAATGAGGTTATGCAAGATGTCTAATAATTCGCGTCCTTTTGTATAAAGAATTTATCCGGGCAAGGGCACGGAGAAGAGGTTATGCAAAAGGTCTATTGTGGATCGATTTGGATCCATTGGAACATGGGCAATTGGCGCCGTTCTCTGGTCCGTGGCCTTAATGCTTCTATCTACAGCCCATGACTTTTGGTCTTTTTTTTGGCTCCGCATATACTCGTTACAGCTGAATCTGAGAATTTTTGACAAGGAGGCTGCTCAAAAATTTTTGTCTGGAACGAGCGACCATTGCCGGTAGGCAAGGCGCAAGCGAAGACTAAAATTTTGATGCAAAGCCGACGCTGTCAAATTTCTCAGATTCAGCTGTAACGAGTATATTTCTAGGAATTACTGAAGGAATCAGTTTTCCAGCTCTATTGCGCACAGTCGTTGATTGGCTACCTCTTCCATGGCGAGGCAGAGCTGTATCCCTATGTCTGATTGGAGTCCCTATTGCTTCGATTATCGGCGCCCCCCTGACAACTTTTTTAATCAGCCACTTTATACTGCAGTCGGCCTGAAACTTGGAATTTGGACCTGCGCGAAAGCTCCCGCGGATCGCCGATCATAAGTCGCAAAATATTAACAATATGGGGCGACTTAAGATCGACGATCCCCGGGGCTTTGGCGCGGTCCAAATTCCAAGTTGCTGACCGAGTTGGGTATAATATACTCGTTACAGCTGAATCTGAGAATTTTTGACAAGGAGGCTGCTCAAAAATTTCTGTCTGGAACGAGCGACCATTGCCGGTAGGCAAGGCGCAAGCGAAGACTAAAATTTTGATGCAAAGCCGACGCTGTCAAATTTCTCAGATTCAGCTGTAACGAGTATATATGGCGAAAAAAGCTTCGATTTTAACAAGCAAATGAGGTTACGCAAGAGGTCTATATTTAAATTCACAGGATCGGCTTGAATATGCCTTCCTGTAAATTTAAATTACGCCTGAGGAGCTCTGTGTGCGAGAGGGGCCAGCAAAAGTGGCAAAGTCGAGGTAACGAGTGTAGACCTCTTTATAATTGACATTTGCATAGACAAACAGATACCATGGCCGATATTGCATATAAGGATGATTATGGCTAAGCTCGTTTCTGTTTCTGATGCTAATTTTTTGGATCCGTCCGCATATTGTGAAGAGCTAGAATCTGGGAACATCCTTTTTTTCCCTACATGCCCCTTTGAATTTCCAAAAAAGGAACTTGAGTTTTTACTCGCTCAAAAACAGACAGGCTCCTCCCACCGTAAAAACATCGCCTATAAGCCCTCTTCTGACAAGCTCACAAACTTTATCCACTCCTCCGAATCTCAAGCAAACACCCTGCATCAAATCATGCGCTCTTATTCTCAAAAGGTTACAACACTCCTTTCAAAAATTCTAGCGCCCTATCACTCTGGATGGAAACTCGATTATGCAAGCTTTCGCCCGTTTCAAGAAAGAGGAAGAAATTTAAGAGTAAGAGCGCGCAATGATCTATTGCATACGGATGCTTTTCCGTCGAGACCTATGCACGGCTCGCGCATCCTCCGCTTTTTTACAAATATTAATCCGATAGAAAGTCGTCAGTGGATCACTTCAGATCCCTTTCACGAGTTAGCTAAGTGTTTTGGAGGAACAGATGTCGCTTTTCCCAAAGGGATCAGCGGTTCCCTTTCTGAAAAATTGATGAGCCTTTCTAAGAAAATGGGAAGAACGGTCGGCCTTCCACTGCCCCTTCGCTCTCCCTATGACTCTTTTATGCTGAATTTGCACAACTTTTTAAAAGAAAATGAGGCATTTCAAAAAAATTGCCATAAAGACTATTGGAATTTTCCTCCCAATTCGTGCTGGATGGTCTACACGGATCTCGTCTCCCATGCAGCAACGGCCGGTCAATATGCTCTAGAACAAACCCTCATCATCCCGAAAGAGACAATGGTCCATCCTGAAAAAGCGCCGATTAGCACCCTCGAGCGGCTCACCTCTCAGAAGATGGTCAATCCTTTTTTTTGTCAAAGGTAAACCCCTTGTCCTCAGGGATACTCAAGAAAAATCCAATTAAAATTTTCCGGCGCCTCCGGTAGCCTGATATCAAGTACCAAATAATAGACATCTTGCAAATGAGGTTATGCAAGAAGTCTAATCAAGGATCAATGGCCTTAAGAAACTTCCTCACCCCCACCGCGCTCGCGCCATCAGAATCGGAGCTGAAACCTCTGAAGGAGCTGCTGTGGCCAGGGTAAACGTTGAGGCAAAAACGCCCCGAGAAGATAGTATCCATGGAGCAAGACACAACAAACCTGTTTCCTGAAGCGTCTAAAACATTAGATGGTGTCACCTCAACTCGTTGTCGCTTTCCAAGGACACTCATAAATATTTGCATTACTATCCACACTCCTGGATGAAGGAATTCTTTGTCAAACCCCTGCGCTTGCAAATACCCCAATTGTTGTGAGACAGGACTCATTGAAGTCTTTTGCAGTGAGTCTTTTGTGTAAATGTATGTCCCCGCTTTAATAGGATTTTTTTGAAGAGCTTGCTCATCTTTTGTCCCAATCCAATTTAGATGACCTATACGACCTATAAGACCGTCAAATGTAGCAGTAGATACTTGCTGACTTAAATGCCTAACTGTATCCCATGAAATATCCTCGGGAAATGTGATAATAATAGCTCCACCGGCATGCCTAGCTGCATTCTTCATAGCAGCTAACATCTCTTTAGTAGGATAGGGGTGATTATTCGGGCGGGGAAAAGTAAAAGGAACTCCTGTTTCTGGATTAAGAAACTGGGCATCATCTAAATCTATCCCCTCAGCGCCTAATGCCGTTAAGTATTTCATTCGATCCAAAGCGGCGAAGCTCCAATCCCGGCAAAGTAGCCTTGCATTTTGGGCATCTGTTGCGGAATTCAGATAAGAAAAAATCTTCCTGATAATCTCCTCTGGGAAAGGGTTAAGAAATTTCTCTTCGTTGCTAAGAATGATGCGTTGGACCACATGAGGATTGGAGATGGGAGCGGAACACAGTTGTTCGAAGCTTTTAGTAAGGCTACTTATTGGTTGAGTCATAATTACTCCGTTATTTTTTGTTTTAGCGGAACTGTATTATAGTTAGGTGAATTCAACAATCTAACGTAACAACCGTTGTTAAACGCTGCATTGTTAATCTTTATTACTATATAGTATCAATAGACATTATTTAATTTCAATATTAAAATAAAAAATACCACTAAAACATGATATAGATTCGAAAAATGAAATAAACTTATTTTTAATCTTAAAAAAATTAAGAACCAGGCAAAAACTGAGCCCAACTAAGACTTCAACTCCCTCCTATATATAGGCTGGGTCAATTAAAGATTGGGGGGAGTTGAAGTCGAGGGAGGGAGATCAACTGAGGAGCGCCAGCGACGAAGGCGATAGAATTCGCAGAGCTAGGTGGGTGTATTTTGTGTGATCTCATAGAGAGTAAAAAATATTTTACATGAAATTAGATGATCTGGTATGAAGAAGCTCTCTGACAAAGCATCCCCGGAGCCCTTCTCTTTTGAAGGGTTTCGGAGATTTACTGCTTAACTAATCCCCAAAACATCTCTGCTAAAAACACTGCTCTTATCAAGCAACAGCTGGAAATAACCCTTTGAAGAATCCATGCATTACCTC
>CAMAVL010000140.1 GCA_945861735.1 Chlamydia trachomatis | reverse complement strand
AGACTTTTTTTGAGCGTCAAAGCTCCCAGGGATCGAATAGCGCAAATGGGGCTAGTATTGAATAATACAACCCCATTTGCGCTATTCGATCCCTGGGGCTTTCACGCCAAAAAAAGTTTTTGTCTAATGTGACTTTGTCAAGCTAAGCGGTTCGAAGATCGCAAATGGGGTTGTTGGCCAATACTAGCCCCATTTACGCTATTCGAACCCCTTAGGCTTTCACGCCAAAACAAGTTTTTGTCTAATGTGACTTTGTCAAGCTACGCCAAAGATATAAAAAATCTCTAGAGAAAATGATTTTTTACATCCTTTCAGTTGCAAATAAATCCCTAGATTATTAGCATTGTACTCATTGTAAATCGATGGGTCCTGTTGTGATGGGGTGTCGCCAAGTGGTAAGGCAGCGGTTTTTGGTACCGCCACTCGGAGGTTCGAATCCTTCCACCCCAAATTTGTAAGAGTAGTGAAATGCCAAACGCCCATTCATTTATGTTATTCGCAGGGAGCTCTCATCCAGAGCTGGCCCAGCAAATAGCTGATTGTTTAGGTATAGGCCTTGGGAAAGTGATCTTAGAAACATTTCCAGATGGTGAGATAGGCGCTCAAATTTTAGAGAGTGTCCGTGGCCAGGATGTCTTCATACTGCAATCTATTGCACGACAACCTAGTTTCTATCTCATGGAATTGTTGATTTTAGTCGATGCTTTAAAGCGTTCGTCTGCACGGTCAATCATTGCTGTCATTCCCTATTTTGGGTATGCCAGGCAAGATCGTCGAGGGAAAGGGCGAGAGCCGATCACAGCAAAACTCGTAGCTAATTTGCTCGAAACTGCTGGGGTCACCCGCGTGTTGACGATGGATTTGCATACAGAGCAGATTCAAGGGTTCTTTGATATCCCGCTGGATAATTTGCATGCTCGACCAGTCCTCATAGGGGCGATAGAGAAGTTGCAGCTTAAGAAATGTGTCGTTGTGACTCCAGATGTTGGAAGTATACGATTGGCCAGATCTTTTGCAGAGGCTTTGAAGGTTGATTTAGCAATTGTCGACAAGCGTCGAATAAACGCAAAACAAGTTGATGTAACGGCCCTCATCGGCAATGTGGAAGGATGTGATATTCTTCTCGTTGACGATATATGCTCGACAGGGGAGACGCTTAAGGCGGCAGCTTCCGTATGCAAACAGTCTGGAGCCAATCGGATTTATGCAGCTGTAACACACGGATTATTGCTTGGTAAAGCGTTTGAAGAGAGTGGAATTGAGAAGTTGTTGATGACTAATACGATTCCCGTATTAGATGCGATGGATCGAAGTAAGGTAGAGTGCGTGTCTGTTGCGCCTTTATTTAGCAAAGCAATCGTTTGCATCATCGGCGCTAAATCTCTTGCCCCTCTCTCAGAGTAGAAAATATTTTTTAGAATACTATTTTTTTGGAGAAAATTATGAAACTCACAATGCACAAGCGCATCGGCGAGAAAAAGAGCGACCTTAAGACCATTAGACGTGAAGGGAATATCCCAGCAATTGTTTACTCTTCAAAAAGCACAGCCGAAAAGATTACTCTGAGCGGCGTTGAATTTAGCGCAATTTTGCGCGGATTGAAGCAAGGGCAGTTACCAACGATTGTTTTCAGCTTGACCGATGGAAATCAAACAAAAAAAGCGATTATTAAAGACATCCAATACCGCTTAACAACATACATCGTTTCTCATATCGATTTTGAGGAACTCATTGAAGACGTTCCTGTGAGCATAAAAGTGCCTGTGATGTGCACGGGCGTTGCAGATTGCGTAGGAATTAAGCTCGGCGGCTTTTTGCGCCAGGTCATTCGTCATATTAAAGTGGAATGTTTGCCAAAAAATATCCCATCGGAATTTCAGATCGATGTGAGAGATTTAGGAATCCGTCAATCTAAACGCTTGAAAGACGTGAAACTACCAGAGGGTGTGAGACCTTTAGAGAATTTAGAAGAAGTCATCGTCGTGATTGCAAAACGATAAAACCAGAAACGGTAGTTGGAGATGGCAAAGTGATGCAAGGCTTTGAGTCAGAAACATATCTGATTGTAGGCTTAGGTAATCCAGGTGATGCCTATGTTCACACACGACATAATGTCGGGTTTGAAATTTTAAAGAGCTTTGCTTCAAGTAAGGGTTTTGCGTTTCGTCATGCATCGGATCTCATGGGAGACTGTGCAAGGGCGGGCATCGGCGGGAAAAAAGTGTTTCTACTGCTACCTACGACCTATATGAATAGTAGTGGAGATGCAGTGCGCCGGTGTGTGGAGTATTACAAAATACCTACCGACCATCTTCTTGTTGTGTGTGATGATGTCGCTCTTCCCTTAGGAACGATGCGCATTCGAGCGCAGGGGAGTGCCGGAGGGCATAACGGGTTAAAAAGTATAGAAGCCCACTTGGGAACAAATTATTACGCTAGATTTCGGATTGGAGTCGGTTTCGGCTCAGAATCGGATTTAACGGATCATGTTCTTGGACGCTTTCTTCCCGAAGAGAAGAAGGTTGTGGCAGAAATAGTTTGCCAAGCGCAAGCAATTCTCGATCTGTGGATTTCAGACGGAATTGCAGTTGCAATGCAGACGGCGAATGCGCAAAAAAGTTAACAGTAACCATTAGGAGAATAAACCACATGCCTAAAGAGCAAAGAACACATCTGTACGAAGGGATGTATATCTTGAGTGCAACACTTAGTGAAGAAGCGCGTCAAAAAGCACTTGAGAAAATCACTACAGGGATTACTAATCGCACTGGAGCGATCCACAAGATGTTTGATCAGGGAAGAAAAAAAATGGCCTACGAGATCAACGGCCGTAGAGAGGGATATTATTATATTCTGTACTTCTCTATGCCAGCTCCTGCGATGGCAGAAGTATGGAAAGAGTATCATCTTAATGAAGATCTCCTTCGCTTTTTAAGCCTACGCGCAGAAAAGGTCCCTGAGAAACTAGAATTTAAATCTATTGTCCAAGAGTGAGGAAATAATGAGTACACCTACAAGAAAACCCCCTTTCGATGCTAAAAAACCTCCGATTGAAGGCATTTTTTCAAGAAAAAAACGCCAGTGTCCATTTACAGCAGCCGGCATTCGCGAGATTGACTACAAAGATATTAATACACTCGTTCAGTTTATTACAGAGCGGGGGAAAATCATTCCTCGACGTATTACTGGCGTTTCATCGTATCACCAACGCGGGTTGGCGCAAGCAATTAAAAGAGCTCGACATATGGCTCTATTGCCTTTTGTCTCTGAAACTTAAAGCCTCAATTGGAGAAATAAAATTATGGGAAATCAGTTATTACTCGTCGCAGACGTCGATCACGTGGGTCGCAGCGGGGATGTTGTTAGCGTAAAGCCTGGATATGCGCGCAACTTCCTCATCCCTCAAAAAAAAGCCGTCATCGCAGATAAGTTTACTCTTCGTTTGCAAGAACGTTTGAAACTAGAGCGCACACAACGCGCTGCAGTGGATAAACGAGAAGGAGAGGAACTTGCCGCTAAGATCGAAGGCATGACAATCACGATGGAAACAAAAGTGGATCCAGATGGACACATGTATGGATCTGTTTCTGCGTTAGATATCGTTCACGCTCTTGAAAAACAAGGCTTCTCTTTAGAAAAACGCAATGTCGTTCTTCTTCATCCGATCAAAGCATTGGGCGTACACCCAATTAACTTACGGCTTAAAGAAGGTGTTACAGCGAACATCACTTTAAGAATCTTAAGTGATGTAGAAGCGGCAGCCGAAAGGGCAGAACAAGGACCGTAAATATGACTCCTAGAAACGGCAATTTGCCGTCTCGAACTGCCGTTTCTAGGATGACTCCTTCCTCTTATTCAAATCAGAGGAAGGACCATTTAATTCTTTTTTCTCCAGCTAAAATCAATCTTTTTTTTCGCGTTCTCCATCGCAGATCCGATGACTATCATGAAATTGCATCCCTCTATCAGGCTATTACATTAGGCGATCACTTAACACTCACTCTAAGCCACGAAGATCTCCTGACCAGCAATAATCCTCATCTACCAACCGATCGTACCAATCTCATCTATCGCTCCCTAGATCTCTTTCGAAAAAAAACAGGACAGCATTTTCCTGTCCATTTCCACGTCGAAAAAAACATCCCCATAGAAGCGGGTCTTGGAGGTGGCAGCAGCAATGCAGCAACTGCCATGTGGGCGCTCAACGCACTCTCTAACAATCCCGTTTCCAATGAAGAATTAGCCACATGGGTCAGTGAATTCAGCTCTGATGCTCCCTTTTTCTTTTCAGAGGGGACAGCCTATTGCAGTGGACGGGGTGAGATTTTAGAAAAAATAGAACCTCTTGCCAAAACGTCCCTTTGGATTGCAAAGCCCGTCGAGGGATTATCCACGCCACTCGTCTTTAAAAACTGCGAGCCCGCACTCTTTAAAAATCGAGATCCGCGCAACGCACTTATTCAAGCGCTATCTGGCGCTCTAGATTACTTTAATGATTTAGAAGTCCCAGCTTTTCGGCTACTGCCTAAACTCCTTGAGTTAAAAGAACAACTGCTGCATTTGGGTTTTTCCCAAGTCGTGATGACCGGCAGCGGCACTGCGTTTTTTTGCATCGGTACTATCTCAGAGGCTCCCTCCATTCCAGGCGTCACCTTCTATCCTGTCTCTTTTCAGCAACGAGACGCTCATGGCTGGTATTCGGAGATCTTACAATAGAATTTTCTATGAAGAAATCGGCGGTTCCCTCACTATCTCAGACATTCCAGGAGTTATACTGCAGTCGGCCTGAAACTTGGATTTGGACCTGCGCGAAAGCTCCCGCGGATCGTCGGTCCTCGGGGCTTTGGCGCGGTCCAAATTCCAAGTTTCAG
>CAMAVL010000139.1 GCA_945861735.1 Chlamydia trachomatis | reverse complement strand
GGTTCGGTTTTTCGCAAATTGACATATCCTGTTGGACATAGGCGATTTGCGAAAAATCCGAATCCGACGTTGAAATCATCAAATTTGGTCTCCAAAGCGAGTTATGCAACTCCCTCTATTGGATATAGGGAAAGATTTTAAAGAGATTTGAGTTTAAATGACAGAGAATCCCGGCTTTCCAAGCGGAAACTCAACGTCTGATAATGTATGTTATGTTTATCGGAATGTGCAATCGTTAGTAGGGTAATTCAAATTTTTAGTTATACTGCAGGCGCTTCGCGGCGCACATAAACATTTTTTTACCGCGAAGAGGATATGTGAAATGTTTAAAGCGTAAGCCTTTTTCTCTGTGCTCTCTTCTGTAAAAAACTCACGCAAATACCTGAATGCGAAACGTTTATAGTTTTTTTTACCACAGAGAATATAAACTCTACCTCAACCTTATAAGCACTTGGCAAAGGCAGATTACTTTAGCCTTTAATTAAAATCATAATAAACAGTATAATAATAAACACACTAAGGCAAATTATTATGATTAATATTATAAAAACTGGCGTTTGTTATTTTGAGGAAGCGATTTTAAATGAATTAGAAAGCAGTGACAAAAGAACTGTCAGATCCAGAGTTGTCAGCGCGTGCGACTCTCTAAAACGCTTTTTAAATAAACATAAACAACTGATCCTTGCAGAAGATTTTTTAAAAGCTAAAAAAGAGATCGAAGACATCAGCGGCGCTGAAACGTTATCTGACACAAAAGTCACCGCTCTCTTTTCTCAACTCAATGACTTAAAAGACCATCTTATCGAAGAAAAAACAAACCCACAAAAATTAGATATTGAGTCTTGTGCAAAGAAACTTCAAAGTCTTGAAGTGCAAATGCGAGCAGTTGCAACCATTCGAGAAAATCTTGCCAAAATGAAAAGCTTTACAAAAGAAATCATTGATCAACAGCTATTCAACAGCGAGACAGCTCCCAAATATAGTCAGATTCTTAGTAAATGTTTTAATGCAATTTTACAGAATATTTTAACCCATTCCGTCACAAAACTAGCAATACAATCCATTATTGGCCCTGACATAACACAGTGGTCGGCTGTGGCGCTCGGTTCAATAGCAAGAGAAGAAGGACACCCCTATTCCGATATCGATTTTTTAATTCTTGTCGACTCTCAAATAGAAAATGAGGAACAAACGAAAAAATATTTCAAGGCTCTAATGCAAGAATTTGCCGATACAGTTCACCAGGTGGGTGAAACATCCAATGGGTTTAAACTCTGTGGAGGCAATTTAACCCCTCCTTATTTAACCTACGATCATCGGTATGCTTCCGATGCGCTGCAAGCAGGAGGAATGGGGTCTTTTCTCACGTCTCCTGAAAAATTAGCCGTGATGGTTTACCAGTCAGCCATTTCTTTTATGCCGTTAAAAGGCAATGTTTCATTATTTAAAAAACCACTAACTGGAAATGAAAATCTCATTGGCCCAGCTCTTCTAGATGCAAAACCCATTTTTGGTAATGGAAATTTATTTGATCAATTCATCGAACTCAAAAATCAATTGGGAAAGCTGCAAGTCACAGAGCTATTCGATGATTCTCAGTTTGAAAATAGCCCATTTCGAGCAGACCTTACAGCCGAAAGACTGGCCTATCGCTCAATCTTAGGGAGCCTAACTAAAAAAAGAAGCCACGCTGATTATGAAAGAAAGAAGCTGAACATAAAAAAGGATTTTTCGCGCCCTATCCAAATGGGAGCATCTGTTCTCGCAAATCAATTCGGAATCAAAGAGACCAATACAGTCCTGAGATTAGATGCTTTAGCTAAAATTAACATTTTAAGCGAGGCGAAAGCAGAGGAGATCAAGGCCGTCTATCTCCAACTGTATCAAATGCGCATCGAAGAATCCAACTGGTTCAAAAGAGAAACTGATGAGGTCATCCTTGCGGAAGAGGTTTTTATCGAACTAGAAAAACGGATGGACCTAATGAGTGAAGCGCTTATAAAACTCAAACAACAGGAACCAAAAGGAACGGAGGAGACTCTCCTATTACGACAACAGCAAGATGTCTATGCCAATGAGCACTTGAATCTTTTTAAGCTCGTTTCAATGAGACGGCTTACAGACCCCTCTATTTTAGAACATGCAAAACGGATCAGCTGCCATGTTTTAGACTGCTTACGCTCTTGGATGGAAGACATATACTTCTCGTAGATGAATCTGAGAATTTTGGCTCAGTAACAAGTGATACAGAAATAAGAATTTTTAATCCGATTTTCATGCAAATTCTCAGATTCAGCTGTAACGAGTATATACACAAACTACTTGAAGAATCGGGATTTTGATCAGGAGGCTCCCCGGATTTTTTGTCTGGAGAGAGCGACCATTGCCGGTCAAGCAAGTCTCTAAGCGAAGACGAAAAATCTGGGGTAAAGCCTCCTTGTCAAAAAATCTCAGATTAAGCTGTAACGAGTATATAATACACACAATGTAAATTAGTTAAAAATGGCTCTCGAATTTCATTGAAAATTTTCGAGTGCCTGTCACACCAGCTAAATTTTTCTCTATGTACAACTTTTAATTACCCCATCAAGCAACCAATAATTGCTTTAAATTCGGGCTTAAATGTAGAATTGCTTCATCTATTCCGGGTTAGCTCAGCGGTAGAGCAGTGGACTGTTAATCCATTGGTCGCAAGTTCGAATCTTGCACCCGGAGTTCTTTTTATGGAGATACAACCTGATTTCCCGCGGCATTTATAACTAGGCCTGTCATAACCAATTAAATAAAAAGATGTTGCATACATTTCTTGCTTGTTTTAATCCTTTTTCATAGTTACAATTGTAGCTATTAAATTGGAGATCAATCCCATGTCCTACCGCGTCAATCACATAAACAAGAAAACTGGTGTTACGTACGTATACGAGTCTGTTTCACATTGGGATAAGAAAAAGAAGCAAGCTCGCAATAAGCAGGTGTGTGTAGGGAAGCTAGATCCTGTGACTGGGGCGTTCATTTCTTCAAATCGCCTAAAGCCCGAAAAGCCTGTTGTTAAAAATGAAATTATCACAGCATCCGCTGAGATCGTAGGCCCTTCAATTATTCTCGATGCCATTACAGAACAGCTGGGGTTACGGAGTTTACTTAAGGCTTGCTTTCCTGATGAGTATGAGCAGATCCAAGCAATGGCCTACTATCTCGCTTCTCAAGGAGGTCCCTTGAGTCATTGCGTGATGTGGTGCAAAAGCCACGTGCATTCACTTGAGCCGCTGACCAGTCAGCGCATTAGCGAGATTCTTAGCTCTATCAGCATTGATAAGAAGCAAACTTTTTTTACCAAGTGGATGAATAAGATTTTAGAGGATGATTATCTCTGCTACGACATCACTTCCATTTCTTCGTATTCGGAACTCAACGAATATATCAAGTATGGCCACAACCGCGACAATGAGAAGTTGCCTCAGTTAAATCTCGCTATGCTCTTTGGTCAGAAGGGACGCTTGCCTGTATATTTCGAACGGACTCCAGGAAACATAACCGATGTCACGACATTACATAATCTTCTAAAGACCTTTAAAGCTTTGGAGGTAAAGACCATTCACTACGTGATGGACAAAGGGTTCTACAGCAAGAAAAACGTTGATGAGCTTCTGATTTCTAGGGATGGATTTCTTCTATCGGTTCCTCTGAATAACAAGTGGGTGCAGCATGCTATAGATGACATCTATGAGACCATTCATGGTCCTGAAGGATATCAAAAGCTTGATGACGAGATCATCTATCTTCATACTCGCCTGTACCCTTGGGGAAAGGACAATCGTCGCTGCTATTTACACCTCTATTACAATGCCCATGCACGGGCTGCTGCCGTTGATAAGTTTACAGAAGAACTGGTGGGCTACAGGAATGAATTAGCGTCTGGAAAACTGATCGCCGAGCACCAAGAAGCCTATGATACATTTTTTGTGGTGAAGACAACTCCCAAGCGAGGGGTAAAAGTCTCGTATAATACAGAGGCTGTCAATCAGCACATAAATCGTTACTCAGGATTCCAGGCATTGCTAACCAACAGCATTAAGGATCCGATAGAGGCTCTACAAATTTATCGAGACAAGGATGTGGTAGAAAAGAGTTTTAACGACTTAAAGAACCAACTGGACATGAAACGATTAAGGATGCACAGCTCGGCGACTGCCGATGGCCGTCTCTTTGTTCAGTTCATCGCTCTTATCTATATGAGCGCTTTGCGCAAAGAGATGAGGAAATCAGGGCTTATCAAACAATATACAGTCCGTGAGCTTCTGGAAGAAATGGCAACACTAACCAAGGTAAAATACTCTGGGAAATACGGTCACATCCTCACTGAAGTGACAAAACAACAGAGGGAGATTTTGAAAGGTCTGAACATTGCTCTTCCGACCAAGCCCTAGTTACAAAAGCTGCGGGAAATCAGGATACAATGAGTAAACGATTTCGCATTGGGTATTCTCACTCGAAGTTTTGGCTCATTTTCTGGATCTTAATCTATTTTCCAATCGCACTTGTTTTGTTGCTGAGTCATGCGGAGATCGTCTCTAACCACCATAAGGCCAAGTTGGAGTATGATGGTTCTAAGGGTTGGCTTTTTTTCTGGGCGATCTTTTTTTTCCCTATTGCGATTCTCTTGGCGCTATTCAAAGGCACTTTCATATCTCGCTGAACAAGAATTTCCTCTTATTTAAAACTGCAAGACAAGAAAAAGTATAATGGTTGGCCAAAACTGGACACAAAATAAGCGAAAATAAGTTAAGCTTTACCCCCTTATCAATAAAAAAATAGAGGGTAAATATGGCGCGCAAGAAACATACCGCAGAATTCAAAGCTAAGGTGGCCTTGGAGGCTGCTAAAGAG
>CAMAVL010000138.1 GCA_945861735.1 Chlamydia trachomatis | reverse complement strand
AAAAAATCATCCTGGCATCTATACATATCTCTTTCATCTGCAAAGAGATTTTTCAATAGATTCTACAAGCCTTAAATCCGCTCCAACCATTAATCGAACAAGCTCTTGAAGGCTCGTTTTTGCTTCCCATCCCAATTTCTCTTTTGCTTTTGAAGGATCTCCAATGAGCAGATCCACTTCTGCTGGTCTAAAAAATGCTGGAGAAACCTCAACGATTACTTTACCCGTTTTTTGATCTCGACCAATCTCCTCTAAACCCGATCCTTCCCAAGTAATATCCATATCCAATTCGGCAAAGGCTAGTTCAACAAACTCGCGCACTGTCGTCGTTTTTCCAGTTGCCAATACAAAATCGTCTGGCTCTTTCTGCTGCAGCATCAGCCACATCCCTTCGACAAAGTCCTTTGCATACCCCCAGTCTCTTTTCGCATCTAGGTTACCAAGCAATAATTTATCTTGGAGGCCTTCTTTAATTTTAGCAGCAGCAATTGTAATTTTTCGAGAAACAAAAGTATCTCCCCGTCTTGGGCTTTCATGATTAAATAAGATCCCATTACAAGCATAGAGCTGATAAGCTTCGCGGTAGTTAACAGTTGTCCAATAGGCAAATATCTTAGCAACCCCATAAGGAGATCTAGGATAAAATGGCGTTTTTTCACTCTGAGGAACTTCTAAAACCTTTCCAAAAAGCTCCGAAGTAGATGCTTGATAAAAACGGATTGTTGGATCAAAACTTTTAATCGCATCCAAGAGCCGCAAAACTCCCATTCCATCGACATCCGCTGTATATTCCGGCATCTCAAAGGACACTTTAACATGACTCATTGCCGCCAAGTTATACACTTCTTGGGGCTCTGCAACTTCCAAAATGCGCTTGAGGCTTATAGAATCGCCTAAATCTCCTTCATGGAGAAATAACCGCTTCTTTAATTGCTTGTCTTCCAGAAGATGGGCTATCCGCCCAAGATTAGATGTCGATGAACGGCGAACCAGCCCATGAACACTATAGCCCTTTTCAAGTAGTAGCTCAGCTAAATAGGAGCCATCTTGTCCTGTAATCCCCGTTACTAATGCTCTTTTCATTATATTACTCCAAATATTTTATTTAACTCGGCTTTGTACATTTTTGTGCCCCGCCTGCTGGCAGGAAAGGCCTTGATGCGTAATTTTAATTCGCAGGAAGGCATGTTCAAGCCGATCCTGCGAATTAAAATTACGCCTGAAGGCCTTCCTATCCAGCAATCGGGGCACAAAAATGTACAAAGCCGAGTTTAAGTATCCTTCCCTAAAAAGATTAAAACTTAGGATTTCGCCAAACCTGGGTGCCATCGACCCAAGTCATCGATTCTAACGGCTCAACACCCTGACGATAGGTAAATTGTGTTGGCTTTTCATTTTCTAGAAACCAACCGGCCTTATGGAATAATTCAAGCACCGCACCATCCAACAATCTAGAATGAGTGCCTACAATGACATAATGCACTTTCTCACTGAATTGAGCCATCCCTGCTAAGCAAACTTCCGCTTCACATCCTTGAATGTCGATGTGAATCAAATCCCAAAAATCTCTCTGGGCTAACAAATCATTAATTCCAAATACATCTACTTCGACCTGCTCCAACGCAGCCATAGAGCCCAAGTAACTACCATCTGCCTGCCTCATTTTACCCTCTTCCAATATACCTGGGCGTGTCCCCCATTCGTTGAAGGAATCAGACGTGACAGGAAAATGGGCTTTTCCAGCAACGGCACCTACAGCAGCGCAATAGATTTTATGATCCTCGGGTTCAAATCCATTATCTTTTAAGTGTCGTAGCATTGTTAAATAATGCTCATAATCCGCTTCAACACCTAACATATGTATATTTGTTACCCCAAGAGCTCTAGCAGCTACAGCCCCATAAACTAACCATGGCCCCATCCAGCCCCCAACTCCATAACTGCATATTTTTTTCTAGGGAGTGCAGCAAATATGCTTTTGAGCAACCCAATGTATTCAATCGCTTCTGCATGGTAATCTCCTGGATTTGGAATGGGCAAAACTTTTCCAGCCCAGGGCTTGCTAGCATTTCCAACGCTTCCTGCCCAAGTTTTTGCTCCAAGAAAATTTACAATATAACCCCCTATCGGATCTAGCCGCAGCCCAGCCTGTTTAACGAATCTTTTTAAGAGTTGGACATCTGACTCCGCATAACCAGAATATATCTGCAAATGATGCGCCTTCGGGGCTGTCCATTTTACGATATGGTTTTTTAAAAAAGCTTTAACTTTTCGACCCAATAATTTGGAAGCATATTTTCTTAACGACTTATTAAACACGAGGAACCTTGGGTTATACATCCGAATCATTTTAAGACCGCCTCTATTATTGATGCAACAAGTTCTTTGAGGCTCCTCCAAGAAAAAAAATCCTATGGGAAAATGAACCCTTATGGCAACTTTCAGGGACCTGAACTTTTTAAGTGATTCTTTAAATGTCATTAAAACAAACTATCAAAAATAGTGTGCCAAAAATTATTTCATGCATAGCCCTACTTGTAATGAAGAACACCCCGAAACTCTACAGTCGATTATTAAATAATACAACTTTTCGCCGCATTTTCTATCGACTAAAGCTTATTAAGCAGAATCCAGCACCTTCCCGATTAAAACGACCCACGCGCACCCATCCTACGATACTATTATCTGGCCCTACAGAATGTAAAAAAACAGCTCAACTCTCTCATCTGTATATCGATGTGAGCCATATTGCACAATCAGATCAACAAAGTGGAATTCAACGTGTTGTCAAAGAAATCGTTCGCGCTCTTTACTCTACACAAAGATCAGACATCAAACCTATCGCCGTAGAATTGCGTAGAGGTCAGTTATATGTTGCTCATAACTGGTTACATAAACAGGGGCTCTTACCGCCAAATAAATTAAAGCGTTTATCACAGCCCATTATTTTTAGAAACGGCGATATTTTACTGATGCTAGACTCTTCTTGGTCCAAACACCCGGAATTTTACCCTGTTTTTGAAAGCGCTTATGCATTAGAAGTGCCTGTTATTACAGTTATCTATGATCTTCTTCCTATTCAATTACAAAAAAATAATTTTACTGAGGGATTTATTTTGTGGTTTGAAACCTGGTTTCGCGATGCGATTCAATCCAGCGATGGATTCATCTGTATTTCCAAGACAGTAGCAGATGAAGCACTTGCCTATCTCGACCAACATAAACTTCACGATGTAGGACCCAAATATATCAGTCACTGGCACCTAGGATCTAATTTTAGTCCATACCAAGGTGTCAACTTAAACAATAAAAGGCATGTCCCAACGCCTTATCTTTTAATGGTAGGAACCCTCGAACCGCGTAAATCACACGCGATTGCCCTAGATGCATTAGAAAAACTGTGGGCTCAAAAATGCGAACTCTCTTTATGTATCGCTGGAAAGGAAGGCTGGATGTCAAAAGAGCTTTTAGAAAGAATCCATTCGCATCCCTATTTAAACCAAAAATTATTTTTGATTGAAGGGCCAACAGATACAGAGCTTAGAGATCTCTATGCAAATGCAGTAGGACTTTTATCATTAAGTAAAGGGGAAGGATTTGGGCTCCCTTTAATCGAGGCAGCTCAATATGGAATTCCAATCCTTTGTTCGGATATTGCTGTATTTCGAGAGGTTTGCGGGGCTCATGCATCTTATGTAAATCATAACGACGGTTCTCTTTTAGCCGATCAAATCGAAGATTGGTGGCAGAGATCCTCTAGAAACGATCTGCCTGATACTCGTAAAATAGACCGATTTACGTGGAAAGAGAGTGCCGATGCTTTATTAAACGTTATTATGAACTCCTCTTGGATTTAAAACTTAAATGATCAAAGCAATGGATGGCCTCCAAGATGGAATAAATGTGATAGGATCCTTTCAAGGCTCTTTCGGCCTTGCTGAATCCGCTCGCTTATTAGTAGCTGCCTTAGAAAAAAGAGGCATTCCATTTTCATTAATTTCAGCAGATTTTATCACCCCTTCCTTAGCAAGAGAAAATTATCCCCATGCTTTTAGCCAGAAACCAAAATATGCCACTAACCTTTTTTGTGTGGGTTTTGACCCCGAAGAATTTGCTTATTTTCTTTTGCGAGCAGGGCTAGATCTTATAAAAGGGCGCCGTAATATCTTATTATTTTTTTGGGAGACAAATGTTCTTTCAAAGGAAAGAGCTCAGGTTTTATTGTATTTCGATGAAATTTGGGTCACAACGCGCTATATTCAAGAAAATCTCTCTTCTGCAACAGATCTTCCCGTTCATCTGATCCCTCAACCCGTCCAACTCAACTATAAACCAGGAGAGCCGAATAAGAAAAAATTTGGACTAGCGAATCATTTCACCTTCCTTTTCTGCTTTGATTTCTACAGTTCTATTGAGCGAAAAAACCCCACGGCAATTATCACGGCCTTTAGAAAGGCTTTTCCAGAAAGAACAGATGTTCAACTCGTGATTAAATCACAAAATGGTTGTTATCGCGCTCTTACGCTACAACCTATCTTAACTGACATTAAAGGAGATCCTCGAATCAAATGGATTGATGAATCGATGGATCAAGAAAGCCGCTATGACTTGATTAATGCCTGTGATTGTTATATCTCCCTCCATCGCTCTGAAGGATTTGGCCTATCCATGGCAGAAGCGATGTTAATGGAAAAACCTGTGATTGCAACAGGCTATTCAGGAAATCTCGATTTTACAACAGAAAAAAACAGTTTTCTCTGCAGGCATAAACTCATTCCTATTGGTCCAAATCATCGACCTTATCCTGCTAATGGTATTTGGGCAGATGTTGATATTGATGAAGCGACTTTTTGGATGAACCATGTGATTCATGATTCAGCTGATACTAAAGCAAAAGCCCTCCTCGGAAAAAACACTATTCTACGCAATCATTCTCTCGATGCCGTGGGAGAGTGTATTTTTAAAACATTACAAAACCAAAACTCTCAAAAGAAACGAAAGGGCCAAATTAAATACGCCAGTTTCTGCCTTGACATTTTCATGTACTGTATCAAGAATGTATGTCAGCGATCAAA
>CAMAVL010000137.1 GCA_945861735.1 Chlamydia trachomatis | reverse complement strand
ATTATCGAAATCCATGAGGAGTGGGTGACCGGGAAAAAATATTTAGACATGAGTCCGCTATTGGGGCGTGGCTCGGACAACGAATAAATTAGGAGGACAAAAGGAGGGTTTGATTGAATTTACAGAAAAAGAGTTGCTTTATCATTTTCTGTTTAACAAAATTCAAAAAATCCTCATTCTGTTTTCGTCAGAATCAATGGGGATGACAAGATGCTCGATATTGCAATTTCAGAAGAGGACAAGGAAAAAACGAAAATCGGACGCTTTGAACATCCTGATGTTCATGTCCAAAAGAGACTGCACGTGCTTTACTTTAAGTCTCTAGGATATGCGCACAAGGATATTTGTCTTTTGGCTGGAGTCTCTTACACAACGATCGAAACTATTTTAAAAATATACCAAGAACAGGGCTTAGAAGAGGTGTGCAATGTGACCTACCCTAACCCAGGTAGCGCACTGGATCCTCATCGTGTGACAATCGAAGAATACTTCCGTCAGAATCCTCCAGCAACGATTGCCGAGGCTTGCAAGGTCATTAAAGACCTGACAGGTGTAGAAAGAAGGGCCACTCAAGTCCGACATTTCCTGATCAACTTAGGCATGCGGCCTAGGAAAGCAGGAGTTTTACCTGGAAAAGCAGGAAGCCTTTAAAAAAAAAGCCTAGAGCCCAAACTCCAGGAAGCCGCTGCAGGGAAGCGTCACGTTTATTTCGCAGACGCCGCTCACTTCATCTATGGGAGTTTCCTTGGGGTCCTTTGGTGTTTTGTTCGATGTTTTATCGCCAGCGCGACAGGACGGTCTCGTTTTAATGTTCTCGGTGCATTAAATGCAGTTACTCATCACATGGTGACAGTCACCAACACTTCCTACATTAATGCCTGGAGCGTAGTCGATCTTTTTCGTGAGTTACGAAAAATACACATCGATGCTCCCATAACGGTGATCTTAGACAACGCAAAATACCAACGATGCTATGTCGCTGAGAGGGCCGCACATATGCTCAACATAGAACTCCTGCACCTCCCTCCGTATTCTCCCAACTTGAATTTGATTGAGCGTGCGTGGAAATTTATCAAGAAAAAAGCCCTTGCGAATCACTCTTTTGAAAGTTTCCAATCGTTTCAGGCGGCCATTAATGACTGCATTGGGAAATTCTCTACCGACTATGCACAGGAGCTAGACACGCTGCTGACTTGGAATTTTCAGGCTTTCTGAAATTCCAAGTCTTTGACCGAGTCTGGTATAACCCACTTGTGCCATGGCAACCCCGGGAGCTTTCGCGCTGGTCCAAACTATCAAGGGAATTGCAAAACTTAATAGACTATACCCCTTAAGAAGCGTTGGAAGTTACACCACTACCAAAGCGTCTGAGCGTTCTGAAGTGGGAGCGAATGGCCTTAAAGAACGAAGAGTTCTCATAATAGGGAAGCCCAAACTCTCTAGCCGTCTCTCTTACAATTGGAGAAATCTTGTATAAGTGCGTATGGCAAATATGTGGAAAAATATGGTGTTCAATTTGAAAATTTAAGCCGCCAAATAAGAACCCAATGATCTTGCTTTTTGTAGCAAAATTCGAAGTCGTTGCCAATTGGTGTTTTAAAAAACTATTATCTATTTTTCCGTCTTCTCCAGGAACTGGAAAAGCCACATTTTCTACAATATGCGCTAATTGAAAAATAGTTGTTACAACGATCCCAGCCACAGATAAAAATCCGATATAGCCTAAAACGACCTGCCACCAAGGCAAAGCCAATACAATGATTGGGGTTACAACAAATAGGAACATATGCACAAATTTGAAGCAAAACAGAAAAGTCACTTCTTTTGCAGAAGGAATAGGTCCTCCTGAGTGCTTATTCGTTAAAATGCTATAAATTCTTTTAATGTCAGACAAGTACACCCAGTGGATAAAATTTAAACTATACAGAACAGGAGCATAGAGATGCTGAAATCGATGAAAAGATCGATAGGGAGCCTCTGGGGATAATCTCAATACAATAGGGACATTTAAATCCGCATCGTGGTCCGCTATATTAGTAAAGCTGTGATGATCGACTGTATGTTCTTTTTTCCAATAAAAGGAACTCATCCCGCCTAAATCCATTACAAACCCTAGAAGGCGATTACCTAAAGAAGGGGAGACGTAAGAGCTGTGTAAGGCATCGTGAGCGATGTTCATCGTCGCAATAGATATACAGAAGGCTAATGCCCCATATAAGGCAAAGAGAACCCCAAATCCAATAGAGCCAAATTTCAATAATAAACCATAAACGACAACGGCTACGCCCATTAGAAAAATGGATTTAAAACACATTAAAAAGTTTGCTTTAGAGGAGATCTTCGCATCCTTAAAATAGGAAGAGACCCTCGCCCTTAATACGGTTGTAAAATCGAGACCTTCTTCTTTCTTAAAGGAAATTTTTGGGTTTTCTGCCATTGCTATTATCCTTAAATGTTTTTTCTTATGCTTATAAGCTTACAGGAATACCCCCCTCTGTGTCAACTCAAAGACTTAAGTATTAAAGTTTATTGTATATTTCCATAGACTAAAAAAGCTCCATCTGATACTCTTTCTCCATGACATCCTTACTTAGCACCCACTCCTTATCAAAAGCTCATGGAACGCAGGTTCTTTTTAAAAAAATCTCCTTTACTATCTCCCAAGGAGATCGGATCGGCCTAATTGGTCCCAATGGGGCCGGAAAGTCCACTTTATTAAAAATTCTAGTGGGTCTTGATAAAGCTGACCAGGGGGAAATCTCTCGAAGGCAGGGCCTCCGTGTTGGATATGCAAGTCAATCTCCTGAATTTGCCGCCCAATCTCTTGAAGAACTGCTTGTCTCTCAAGTTCCCGATCTCGATGAAAACGAAGCGCTAACAAGAGCGCGTATTTTATTAGGAAAAGCCCAATTCTCCGATTTTTCCCAAAATGCAGCGCTTCTCTCCGGTGGCTGGAAAAAACGCTTAGACCTAACCCGAGCTCTTATGCAAGCGCCCGATCTTCTTCTTTTAGATGAACCCACCAACCACTTAGATCTTGAAGGTATTTTATGGTTAGAGAACTTCTTAATGAGAGAAAGGACTGCCTTTCTTGTTGTCAGTCATGATCGGTATTTCTTAGAAAACGTATCGAATAAAATTATCGAACTGAATCCCTGCTATCCTGAAGGACTTTTCATCGGCAAAGGCAATATGAGCCACTTTATAGAACATAAAGAGGCTTTTTTGGAGGCCCAAGCACAGCAGCAACGCGGTCTTGCATCTGTTGTAAAAGATGAAATTGCATGGCTTAGGAAATCGCCAAAGGCACGCACAACGAAATCTCAATCGCGTGTTCAAAAAGCCTATGAATTAATGGACGAGCTCTCTGAAATTCAACAAAGAAATAAAGTTGTTAAAGTCGATATGAATTTTTCAGCTTCGGAAAGAGAGACGCGCAAGCTGCTAGTCGCTAAGAATCTCACTAAATCGCTGAATTCAAAAGTGCTTTTTAAAGGAATTGATCTCAAGCTCTCTCCTGGTACACGTCTAGGAATTGTAGGGAAAAATGGAACTGGAAAAACGACGCTTCTAAAAATACTAGCTGGCATTCTGTCTCAAGATGCTGGAACAATAAAATATGCAGAAGATCTCCGCCTCATTTATTTTGACCAGCATAGAGAACACATCCCACCCCAGCTCTCTTTGCGCGAAGCACTTTCTCCTATGGGCGACTTCGTTAACTATCGAGGGCAATCGATCCATGTCAATGGATGGGCGAAAAAGTTTTTATTTTCACCTGACCGGCTCTCCCTACCTGTCGGGTGCTTATCAGGTGGAGAACAGGCTCGTATCCTCATTGCTAAACTCATGCTCGAACCTGCAGACATTCTCTTTTTAGATGAGCCTACCAATGACTTGGACATTCCAACCTTAGAAATTATCGAAGAAAGCTTAAGAGAATTTACGGGGGCCTTAGTTCTCATTTCCCATGACCGCTGTTTAATGGATAGAGTCTGTACACAAATTCTAGGGCTTGGAGTAGATAACGAGCACCAAGTTTTTGCAGATTACAGCCAGTGGGAAAGCGCGCGCGCTGCAGCTGCTTCCATAAAAAATAAAATAAAAGCCGAATCAAAATCAGAGATTCTAGAAAAACCCACTCCCCGGGTCAAAAAGCTCTCCTACTTAGAGCAAAAAGAATTAGATGTGATGGAACAGAGCATTTTGAGGTTAGAAGAGGAAATTATTATCTTACAGCAGAAAGTAGATGACCCCCTCATCCAAGCCGACATGCAGGAGTCTTTAAAAGCTTGTACCCTCCTAGCCGAGGCTCAAACCAAGTTAGAACATCTCTTTATGCGTTGGCAATTTCTTGAAAATAAGTAAAATTTTCTATACCCAAGCAACTTGAAGAGTCGGGAATTTGATCAGGAGGCTCCCCAGGATTTTTTGTCTGGAGCGAATGACCATTTCCGGTAGGCAAGGCATGAGCGAAGACACAAATTCTGGGGTAAAGCCGACGCAATCAAAAACCGACTCTTCAAGTTGTTTGGGTATAGTTCTTTCCAAAAACAAAAAAAACAGGCAAGATCAGCGATCTGTTTTTTTTAAACTAAGGCTGTCTGCATCAAAAATCGAATTCTATTCCTCGTTATATCTCTTCTTCTTGGAAATGCCTCTTTTTATTAATGCAGAAATTGTTGAAGTTGCGAATTTTCAGGAGATCACTTCCCATATTCAATCCGATACACTCGTCCTCCTGGACATTGATGATACCCTTCTCATTCCCGTTCAAATGCTCGGATGTGATGAATGGTTTATGTCTCGATTACAGTTTCATCAAAAATCTATGGAAAACGGATCTCAAGCTCTTGAAAAGAGCCTTGCGGAATGGGAAGGCATCCGACACCTCACTCAAATGGAATTAGTTGAGCCTACAACGAATGCGCTGATCCAAACCCTACAGACCCAAGGCTATTGCGTCATGGGCTTATACCCAACTCGGTCATGAACTTGGATTTGGACCTGCGCGAAAGCTCCCGCGGATCATCGATCTTAAGTCGCCCCATATTAACAATATGGGGCGACTTAAGATCGACGATCCGCGGGAGCTT
>CAMAVL010000136.1 GCA_945861735.1 Chlamydia trachomatis | reverse complement strand
AGACTTTTTTTGAGCGTCAAAGCTCCCAGGGATCGAATAGCGCAAATGGGGCTAGTATTGAATAATACAACCCCATTTGCGCTATTCGATCCCTGGGGCTTTCACGCCAAAAAAAGTTTTTGTCTAATGTGACTTTGTCAAGCTAAGCGTTTGTTACACCCCACTATTGCCCTATACATCATCGCAGCCTTCTTTCCTATTCTTGTTCGCTCTTGGGATTCTTTGGACTAGTAATCTGTCATGCTTAAAATAGGGGATTGGGTGGCGCCAAAGCTCCTATTTTAAGTCCCCTCGACTTTGCAAATTTTTCTGAGATGATCTCGCTTGATAGAACCTCTTAGGTGCAATTTAAATTCACAGGAAGGCGTGTTCAGGCCGATCCTGTGAATTTAAATTGCACCTAAGAGGTTCTATCTGCGAGATCATCTCAGAAAAATTTGCAAAGTCGAGGGGACAGATCGCTAGTCCAATTTTTTTATTGCGAAGTAGCGATAAACTCTGCCTTTCTGCTATAAGCCATTTAAACTCGACTTTGTTCGTTTTTTGGCTTCGATTTCGTCAAGATTTTGGTTTAAGCGAGCTGCGAACGCGGGGGCTGGCCTGCATAGCGCCGCCCCGCGTTCGGCAACTCGCTTAAAATCAAAACCTTGACGAAATCGAAGCCAAAAAATGTACAAAGTCGAGTTAAACTGAGGTATCCAACATGACAGCACATAGAGCAGAGTCTTCCTACATGAAGCATGCAAATGAGATTCTCGAATCGGCTCGAGGGAAAACCCTCTCCTTGAATCAACGAGAAATGGCGTGTTTGGAGCTCTCATCTGCAATGCTCCATGAAGCGAATCAAACGACAACGCATGAAGAGCGCAAGACTCAAAATGAACTCGCGCGCATGATGCTAGATCCTAAGGGAAAAGCATTTACAACATGCATGACCGATCAGTGTTTCCGCAGCCATCGCCCTGCACGCATCGCATTTCAACTCGTCTATCTTTTAGATCAGTTTGGAATTCCTAAGTATTTGGGATTCATGAAGCGCTTCTCTCTTCTTTTATTTCAAATGTTTGGTCAATTCTTTTCCTTTCTTTTTGTTCCCGTTACGACATTCATGTTGAGGCGGGCAACCTCGAAAGTGATTTTACCAGGAGAGGCTAGGGGATTGAAGAAACACATCTTGTTGCGCAGAGCTCAAGGAGTGCGTTTGAACATCAACCACTTGGGAGAGGCGATTTTAGGGGAAGAAGAAGCGAAAACGCGCCTCAATGCTTATTTAGAAGATTTAAAACGGGATGACATCGAGTATGTATCGATTAAAATTTCAACGATCTACAGCCAAATTCAGCTACTCGGGTGGGAAGCCACTTTAGATGTTCTTGCAGACAGATTAAAACTGCTCTATCGCGCAGCGATGACACACAACTTTATCGATAAAGAAGGCCGCACCGTTCCTAAATTTGTCAATCTCGATATGGAAGAATACAAAGATCTCGATCTGACAAAAGAGCTATTTAAAAAAGTATTAAATGAACCTGAATTTCATCTGTTTTCAGCAGGTATTGTATTGCAAGCATATCTACCTGATGCACACGCAATCCAAAAAGAGCTGACCGAATGGGCGATGCAGCGGATTTCTAAAGGGGGAGCTCCAGTAAAAATTCGGATTGTTAAAGGCGCTAATTTGGCCATGGAACAATTTGAAGCAAGCCTTAAGGGTTGGGAGCAAGCTCCTTACAAACACAAATCCGAAGTCGATGCTAATTACAAACGGATGGTGACCTATGGATGTCTGCCGCCTCATGCAAGAGCTGTGCATTTAGGAATTGGCAGTCACAATCTTTTCGACATTTCCTATGCAATGTTGCTACGCGCTGAAAATGGAGTCGAAAAAGAAATCTCCTTTGAAATGCTAGAGGGGATGGCAGATCATATCCGCCGTGTCGTGCAAAAATTAACGAAAAGCATTTTACTCTACTGTCCGATTGCGAAAAGAGAAGACTTCCAAAGTGCAATTGCCTATCTGATTCGCCGTTTGGACGAGAACACAGGTCCTGATAATTTCTTGCGCGCGACATTTGGCTTAAAACCTGGCTCCACTGAATGGGACACTCAAGTGCTCCTCTTTTCTAATGCGTGCCAAGAGATGAACCGGGTGTATATGCATCCGCGCAGAACGCAAAATCGATTAAATGCTCCACAAGCTCTTCTTATATCGGCTCCTTTTGAAAATGAATCCGATACCGATTTTGCCCTGCCTAAAAACAGACACTGGGCTTATCAACTCTCCCAAAAATGGAAAAATATTGAAATTAAGCCGATTCCTCTTGTCATTGGTGGCAAAGAAATTTCCCAAGAAGATCCTGAAGGAAAAGGGTACGATCCGATCCATCTCAATGATTGCCTCTACCGCTATTCCATTGCAGATTGGCATTTGATGGAGAGAGCAATTGCGTGCGCCAAAGATAATGAAGCTGCTTGGGCCTCTAAAAGCGTGGATGAACGGTGTCACTTTCTTTCTATGGCAGCGCAAAAAATGCGCGCGAAAAAAGATGACCTCATCGGCGTTATGATGATCGATGGAGGAAAAACCATTCTTGAGGGAGATCCAGAAGTTTCAGAAGCAATCGATTTTGCAGAATACTACTTGCGTTCATTGAAAAAAATGCATGCGTGCAGCGATTTATCCTGGAAGCCTAAAGGAACTGTTCTGGTGACTCCTCCTTGGAATTTTCCAGTTTCCATTCCAGCAGGCGGAATTTTAGCCGCCCTTGCAATGGGAAACTGCGTGATTTTCAAACCCGCTCCCGAAGCTGTTTTAAGTGGATGGATCCTTGTCAATGCTCTATGGGATGCCGGAATTCCGAGAGAAGTTCTTCAATTTGTCAATTGCGTGGATGATCCAACGGGAAGTCAACTCATTGCCGATCCGCGCATTAATATGATCGTCTTAACCGGAGCTACCGCTACAGCGCACCTCTTTTTAAAATTGCGCCCAGGCCTAGATTTAGCTGCAGAAACAGGCGGGAAAAATGCGATGATCATCACCTCGATGGCCGATCGAGATCTTGCGATTAAAGATTTAATCCATTCCTCATTTAGTCATAGTGGACAAAAATGTAGCGCCTGTAGTTTGGCTATTCTACAAGCTGAAGTGTATGATGATCTCCACTTTAGGAAACAACTTAAAGATGCAGTGGAAAGTCTGAAAGTGGGTGCGTGTTGGGATCCTGTTAACAAAATCATCCCTTTAATTCACGCTCCTAATGAAACGTTACTTAAAGGCCTTACAACTCTTGAAAAAGGGGAAGAGTGGTTAGTTGAGCCTAAACAAGATCCTCTTCATCCCAACTTATGGAGTCCAGGTGTTAAATTAGGCGTTCGGGAAAACAGCTTCATGCACACCACCGAATTATTTGGGCCAGTGCTCTCTCTTATGCGCGCAAATACATTATCCCATGCGATTGACATTGCCAACGCCACTCCTTATGGATTGACATCTGGCCTTCAAAGTTTGGATGAGAGAGAGCAATCTTTTTGGATGGGAAAAATAGAAGCTGGCAATTGCTATATCAATAGAACAACAACTGGCGCCATCGTCCGCAGACAGCCTTTTGGAGGAACAAAATCGAGTAGCTTTGGAGCTGGCGCAAAAGCTGGCGGTCCTAATTACCTCTCCCAATTTGCAACAGCTACTCAAGTAAGTCTGCCTCAAGACAAACACCCCATTAGTGAAGAAGTCAATAGCCTTACACCCATCTTAAAAAAACTTCCACTTTCTGCTGAAGAACTAGGCATTTGGTTTGATAGCATTACAAATTATGCAGTGTGGGCAAAACGCTTTGAAAAGGATCACGATTCGAGCAAAGTAGTTGGACAAGACAACCTTTTCCGCTATCATCCTCATAAACGCATGTGTCTGCATATCCAAAACGCGGATAAGCCGCTCGATGTCTTACGCTCAATAGCTGCTGCCATGAGCTGCAAAAGCCCTCTTCAAATTAGCTGGAATAAAGAGAATCCCCTTCCTAAACAACTGCTCCAATTCAAACGCCGTTTCCATTTCATCCAAGAGTCTGAAATACAGTTTTGTGAGCGAGTGAAAAGAGGAGAGATTAAAAGAGTAAGACTTCTCTCTCCTCCTTCCAAAGAACTTATCTTGGCAGCGTCTCAATCGGCTTGTTACTTAAATGCGCATCCTGTGTTAGCAAATGGACGCTTTGAGCTCTTGCATTATTTAAGAGAAATAGCTATCAGCATTGATTACCACCGCTATGGAAATCTTGGACTGAGAGAGAAAGAATTAAGAAAAACAATACAGTAGACTTCTTGCATAACTAAAGCTTTGGACTCGACTTTGCAACTTTTTCTTAGCTCATCTCGCTTGAGAGAAATTTAAATTCACAGGATCGGCTTGAACACGCCTTCCTGTGAATTTAAATTGTACCTAAGAGGTTCTATCTGCGAGAGGAGCTAAGAAAAAGTTGCAAAGTCAAGTTGGAGACTAAATTTGATGATTTTAACGTCGGTTCGGTTTTTCGCAAATTGACATATCCCAACTTCAACGGACATCCTCCAGTCCTGGAATTTCATAACTCGTTATTAACAAGTCAGTTGCTTTTACTTTTGGTTTTCTTGACAAATCATAACCCGTTGATTATCAACGTTCCATTTCTCGAAGCGCATTTGTAGTGGATGAATTTTTGTTAAATAATTAATTTAAGTTAAAAAAAACGAAGACATAAAGTACTCTTCGAGCATGTTTATAAAAAAAGCCATAAAAAAAGATCCTAAGAGCGGCAAGTCCTATTTTGCCTATCATCTCGTCGAGTCTGTCCGAACTGACAAAGGCCCTCGCCAACGCACTCTTCTTTACATGGGAGCACAAATTGACCTTCCAGAGGGCGAGCTTAAACTGTTATCCCAAAGGATTGAGGAGATAATTTTAGGAATAAAGTCACTGTTTTCCTGTACAGAAGCTATAGAATCCCTGGCTCAATCATATGCTTCTCAGGTCATTCGTCATCTTTCCGAGCCTCAACCTGAATCCCTAGAGCACACAGAACCTGAAGAGGATTTTGTTAAAATCGATGTTAATTCCATTGAACAAA
>CAMAVL010000135.1 GCA_945861735.1 Chlamydia trachomatis | reverse complement strand
CCATATTAACAATATGGGGCGACTTAAGATCGACGATCCCCGGGGCTTTGGCGCGGTCCAAATTCCAAGTTGCTGACCGAGTTGGGTATAAGTCGCAAAATATTAACAATATAGGGCGACTTATGATCGGCGATCCTCGGGGCTTTGGCGCGGTCCAAATTCCAAGTTTCAGGCCGACTGCAGTATACTCCCACTAAAGACAACGTTTGTGCAAAAGGCTATCACTGGCTTTGCAACCTCAAACCGACCACCTAAAACTTTTAATTACACCCCATTCATTGCTCTCCTCGTGACTGCATAGACACGGGCTATCGGAATCATTGTAGCAATTGTAATCAGCGATAGAGTCAAAGCGGCCTTGAATGCAATAGGAAATCCGAGCAAACCAGCAACTGCAACTCCAAGTCCGACGCTTGCAAAAAGGGAACCAAACCATACGATGATTACCTTTAAGGCTACCTTTAAAACATTTAAGATAGGATGATTCGATGGACTGCTGTCTATTACAGAATCAGATATATAGTATGTTACACCGTTAGATAGATAGCTTATTACACCGTAGACAGCTCCTGCAACAGGATTGATTGCTGTAAACAGTACAGCATTGATTACAAATAGAGGTGAGATAATTGCAGCACCAGCAGCCGACTGAACACATTTCATCAAAACATCTCTAGAAACAGAATTATTGTTATTTGCATTGATACTCACAAAAACTCATTTGTTAATTTTTAATTCGGTACAATTTTACACAAAATGTGTAATAAAAAAACAAGGCTTAATTGCGCAGCCCGCCTCAGGCCCGCCTAACACCTGGCTGATTCGCCACCTGGTTGATGTAGGGAGTCGCAACTCTTGCAATTTCTATGCTCGTCTTTACAACTGCAATCCCATATTCTATAGCTAGCACCAATCCAGCTACGAATACAGCTGTTCCAAATGTGATTGGGAAACCAATTAAAGCAGCAGCTGCGACTCCAGCTCCCACTCCTGCAAACCAAGATAAAATAGTCGCATTTATTTTTAATATGCCCTTCACAAAAACTTCAGTTATAGAATTTTCGATCTTCATTGAGTCAATTAACTCATGAGATCGATGCTTTACTATACCACCCATAACATATTTTGCGGCTCCCAGAGAAGCTCCTGCAATAGGATTCACAAAGCAAATAGCCGCTACGAGCGCAGTTCCAGCTGCATGTCTTGCAGATGATTTGGCTACAGGAATAATATCTCTATTAATTTTAGATCGCACCGCTGATAAAGCTTTAATTATAGATGTCAAACAAACCTCTTAGTTCTTATTGTAAAGATGCCTCTAATTATAAAGCACAAACAATTAGAACTCAATCCTTAATAATTACTTAATAAAAGTTGCGAACAAATAATTTATTTAATTGAAAATTTTTAATAACCTTGCACCTGTTGAATTATACCAAGATTGATTGAATAGTAAAAAATTTAAACCTCGACTTTGTAACTTTTTCTGAGCTCATCTCGCTTGAGAGCAGCAATTCCCGCTGGCGCTTCGCGCAGTGGAGTGCTAAGTGCCTCTGGCCCGCTTATAGGAGCATTCAATGTTAAGCGCGATGGTATTTTGAATGATTCGAATGTGGAATTTTTCGAAAACTCTGCGATGGCATCCGACTCAACTAACTCTGGTTTAGGCGATTGCAATCCAGCGGGAATTGCTGGCTTGAGAGAGCCTCTCAGGTGTATACCCAACTCGGTCATGAACTTGGATCTGGACCTGCGCGAAAGCTCCCGCGGATCATCGATCTTAAGTCGCCCCATATTAACAATATGGGGCGACTTAAGATCGACGATCCCCGGGGCTTTGGCGCGGTCCAAATTCCAAGTTTCAGGCCGACTGCAGTATACGTTATGCAACCTCCTCTTTAATGTGAAATATCTGAAAGAGGGAATACGTCGCATGAGATCTTAATTTCTTATCTCTGTGACCTCTGTACCCTCGAGCGAGCTTGCGAAGCGGGTGGTTGAAAATCTTAATTTTTACCCAGGAAGGCACGATGGGCGTTCATTCTATTGAGAAAAAGCAGCTTTCTGCTAAAGGAATGCTGGCAAAAATTCATTCGATATTCACAAAAACCCCAGAACCACCTCGAGATTCAAGGGGGTTAAAAGCTAAAATTCCATTGTCAGATTGCCTGATGTCCGGGCTAGCTCTATTTGGATTGAAATCCCCATCTCTATTGGCGTTAAAAATCTTTTTAACGGGAGCTACTGCTTTCTTGAACCTATCCATGGTCTTTTAATCATTTTTAGGATAGAATCCTGGATCTTTATTTAATCTACATTGTACGGGACATGAAAAATCATTTGAAACTTGCTTTAGTTGGACGGCCCAACGTTGGTAAATCTGCTTTATTTAACCGGATTTCCAAAAAAAGAATCGCTATTGTGGATGAGGCTGAAGGGATCACAAGAGACCGCCTATACACTGACGCTGAGGTGTTTGGACAAGTTTTTGAGGTGATCGACACGGGTGGAATTAACCCCCAGTCCGACGCCCCATTTCAAGAAGAGATTCGCCGTCAAGCCGAGATTGCCATCGTTGAAGCGGACGTGATTGTCATGGTCGTAGATGCTGTTGTAGGATTAACCCTTCTCGATGAATTTGTCGGCAAACTCCTCCTTCGCACAAAAAAGCCAGTTATTCTCGCTGTAAATAAGGTCGATGATCTAGATAAACTCTCCCTCCTCTATCCCTTTTATTCGCTTGGAATTAGTCGGATGGTTGCCGTTTCTGCAACACAAGGATTTCAAATTGCAGAACTTCTCGAAGAGGCCTTTAAAGGACTCACCTTTCCCAATCCATCTGATGAAAAAACAGACAAAAACATCTGCATTGCCATCACCGGCCGTCCAAATGTTGGTAAATCAACACTTGTCAACTACCTACTCGATGAACAACGCTGTGTAGTGAGTCCTATTGCAGGAACGACACGCGATAGCATCGACGTTGAAGTTGAAGCAAATGGACAGCGCTTTACGCTCATCGATACCGCTGGAATTAGACGTAAAAAATCAGAACATGAAGCCGTAGATAAATTTGCAGCCATCCGAACAGAGCGCGCAATTGATCGAGCGGACATCTGCGTATTCATGATCGATGCTGTTAGAGGAATCACGATTCAAGATCAAAAGATCGTCAAAGAGATCGAAACGCAAGGGAAAGGATGCATCCTTCTTTTAAATAAGTGGGATCTCGTTAAAGGATGCCGTATGGAGCACTGCCTAAAAAGCATCGAAATCGAACTCCCCTTCTTATCCCACTGCCCAATGCTATTTGTCTCTGCGCAATCCGGGCGTAATTTAGAAAAACTCTTTGAAACGATCGTCGAAGTCCACGCACAACAAACGCGCCGCGTGACGACTGGACAACTCAATAAGTTCCTTGAAAAAGTGATCCAAAAGTGTCACCCTCCGATGCTCGGTGGAAAGCGTTTGCGCATTTACTACATGGCGCAAGTCGATGTTCAACCCCCTCGCTTTGTCATGTTCGTTAACAAAACAGAGCTCATGGTTGAGACCTATAAAAAGTATATGATCAATCAGTTTAGAGAGATGTATGGCTTTGCAGGATCCCCAATTGAATTCTTCTTAAAAGGACGTCAGAAAAAAGAAGAGCCTCTACACGAAAAAGATGAAGTTCTGTATCCACGCACAACTGAAACTCCAGAACTTGAAGAATTTGTTTTCGAAGAGGACCTCAGCACTTCCGAAATGGAAAAGCTCGACCCTTCTTATTTCAATTAGATTTGCGGGGTTTTTCGACGCAACAGATGAATCGAAAACCCTCCGCTTATAAGCACAAGCACCGATCCAAATATAGATAGCATGTTTGGAATCCGGTGGAAGAAAATCCAGTCAATCAAAGCTGAAAACAACAATGTTGTATAGAGCAGCGGCGCCAGTTGAGAGGGCCGTCCATGTTTATACGCAATCCCTCTAAAAAACTGATTCAATACCGTTGCGGCACCTAGCGCTATCAGTATCCCAAAAAGAGGAAGTGGCGCCTCTCGAGAAATGGGCGGTTGCGTCTCTACAAAATTAAAACAAAGATACATCAGCCCACTCACAACTGTGCTGAGTAGCAATAGATAAAAAAGACTCACCTCATTTTTTTCCACTTTCGCTTGATGCCCATAGAGAACTTGAGAGCCCGCTTGGCCTAAAGGAATAAGCATCCCCACAAATCCCACCTCACCCACAAAGCCTCTCACGGGTTGGAGTACACAAAGCATCCCCACAAAAGAAATCCCTGCTAACACCCACATGACCGGTTGAATGCGCTGCTTAAAAATCATTCCATCTAAAATGGGAATCAAAAGCGGGCCTAAGCTTTGTAATACCGCTGCATTCAAAAGCGTTCCATCCATTAGATAATAAAATAGAGAATACTGTGATAGGAGAACCAAACTGCAGCGCGCCAGCTGACGCATTAGATGAGGCTTATCAAACAGGTACTTGAAATATCCTAAGCCATACAGAAAAGGGAGGAAGAGAAGAAGCCCTAAGCCAAACCGCAAAAAAATGAGGAGCGGCAGAGACATCGACTCGCCCCCGAGCTTCCCCAACATGCTCACAATGGAGAGCATGACGGCCGAGAGGATCATGTAGCGAGAGCCCGTGCGCGTGTGTGTCATATCTACAGAGTACCACGGCTTAAACCCTTTTTTCAAAACTAATTATTAAATAACTCATTATTAGCGAGTTGCAAAACAAAAGCCAGTCACGCGGAGATTGAACCCTCTATTCTCCGCATAAAATGCGGAGAATAGTGTTGCTTATGCGGAGATTAATTAATAAAATTAAGTAAAAGGAGACCCTTGATGTACATCCATGAAATCACAGACTGGCCAGCCTTTGTGTGGGATTCAAAAAAAACCTCCGACTTACTCATTCCCCTGCGCCATCAGCAAGGGCGTTTAATCGGAGGGATGAAATCGATTGGTTTTCACACATGCAATGAAACAGTTCTCCAAGTCTTGACCCAAGATGTCGTTAAATCCAGTGAAATTGAAGGAGAGATTTTAGTTGACATCCTCCCCTTCCTAAAGGAAGGGGATTCCTACTGCATTTAGCTAAAAGTTAGCTAAAGCTTCGGCGGGTTCCTGCTTCCTCAAGAGGCTTAACGATTCCCTCTCTCCACAGGCTAAGAAGCGATATCCTCGCTCTAAAACAT
>CAMAVL010000134.1 GCA_945861735.1 Chlamydia trachomatis | reverse complement strand
GGGGTTGTATTATTCAATACTAGCCCCATTTGCGCTATTCGATCCCTGGGAGCTTTGACGCTCAAAAAAAGTCTTGTCTAATGTGACTTTGTCAAGTTACAGTTGTTCTTCTGGCTAAGCATTTCTCTAATCTCCACTCTTGCCTTCGCAAGAGCTTTCTTCTTTGGCTCAATCTTCAAATAGTGTCCAGAGTTATATTAGACATCTTGCATAACCTCTTCTCCGTGCCCGGATAAATTCTTTATACAAAAGGACGCGAATTATTGATTCGTATATCGTTGTTTTCCCTTGCTTGATTGCGCCTACAATTTCTTTGATTCCGTCATGTGCGGAAATTCCAGGCCTAAAGCCATAGGAACAATCTAAGAAATCCACCTCAAAGATCGGCTCTCTGCACTTACTATACTCGTTACAGCTGAATCTGAGAATTTTTGACAAGGAGGCTGCTCAAAAAATTTTGTCTGGAACGAGCGACCATTGCCGGTCAAGCAAGGCGCAAGCGAAGACTAAAATTTTGATGCAAAGCCGACGCTGTCAAAATTCTCAGATTCAGCTGTAACGAGTATATGTCGTCTGCTGACTTCTGAACCTTTCACAGCATCTCTCCGAGACTCCGCTAGCTCCGTCGTTTCCCTTTTTTTTGATCGGGTAATAGTCGGGCGTGAATACAGATCTCACCTGGTAATTCGTTAAACTTTCCTGCTAACCCGTTGCAAATACATTGATCCCTTCTGGGTAAGTATTGGATTTTGGATTCCCGAGCACCCTTGTCCTAAGGATCCCTGCCTTTATGCACTTCCTGTTCGTCAGGTCAGCATTTTGTATACGGCTTGCTTTAGATTCCACCTCACGATGGACACCCTTGCCTTCTCTAACGGCTCTCCTTACCAGAGCCCGTAAAGGACTTTCACCTTCTAGTTTAACGACCTACCGGTCGCACTCGGCCATGTGCAAGCACATGGCTTTCAAAAGATGATTTTGGACCTGCTCAAAAATTATCGATTTTTTCGAGCAAAGCGAATTTCGAAAGAGGTCTAATACAGCATTTATTTTTGCCCAGCCAATTAAAAATTTAAGTTGACAAGACACTTAATTTCGTTCTAAACTTCAGTTAGGGGCCTTTAGGCTCCTTAAAGGGAGCTAATATGATCAGTCGATTCTTTAAAAAAAGTAGTAAAAAAACCGCTCGCGTTAAAACATCCTCTACATCAGCTAAAAAAACGACGAAAGCCCGAGGCGGCATCCAGAAACTTCTGACGGCTGTTGGTTGGAAGCGATTGATGATGCGCAAAAAAACTTCCCTAAAGAAAAAATAGCCTTAGCCATTTTTACCCAATTCTTGCTATAAGTGTATATTTTACAACTTGAATTGAGGGTAACATGTTGAAAATCAACTTGAAAGGAAAAAAAGCCTTCATCGCGGGTATTGGCGATGATCAGGGCTATGGATGGGCCATTGCTAAGTCTTTAGCTGAGGCCGGCGCAGATATTCTCATTGGGACCTGGACCCCTATCGTAAAGATCTTCACAATGTCTTGGAATCAGGGTAAATTTGATGCGTCACGTCAGCTCTCTAATGGAGAGATGATGCACTATCTTAAAGTCTATTCTCTCGATGCTGCATTTGATAAACCTGAAGATGTTCCTCAAGAAATTCTGGAAAATAAACGGTATCAGGGTGTTTCTGGCTATACGATTTCTGAAGTTGCCTCCTCTGTCGCAAAAGATTTTGGCAAGATCGATATTTTAGTCCATTCTCTAGCGAATGGGCCTGAAGTCAAAAAGCCTCTTTTAGAAACCTCGCGCCAAGGCTACCTCGCAGCTGTAAGCTCCTCAAGCTATTCTTTTGTGAGCTTGGTCTCCCACTTTGGGCCTCATATGAACAAAGGCGGATCAATCCTCACTTTAAGCTACATTGCCGCAGAAAGAGTAACCCCAGGTTATGGCGGTGGAATGAGTTCTGCTAAAGCAGCTTTAGAAAGCGATACGCGCACTTTAGCTTGGGAAGCGGGTCGCAAATGGGATTTAAGGGTAAATGCCATTTCTGCAGGTCCATTAAATAGTCGGGCAGCTCGCGCGATTGGATTCATCGACAACATGATCAAATACTCGAAAGCAAATGCTCCTCTTGTCAAGGATGTGACTGCTGAAGAAATTGGACAGACAGCCGCTTTTCTAGCATCTCCATTATCCTCTGCCATTACAGGAGTGACTCTGTATGTTGACAATGGGATGCATGCAATGGGTCTTGCGATGGATAGTCCTTCTTTACAATGTGAATCTTAATGACACATCTCTCTATGCGAGAGAGGGTGCGCAGTCCGATTTTCCAATCAAATGCTTCATAGCGCAAAGGTCCCTTACAACTGATCTGTGAGGGGCGGTTTCCTCGAGAAATATGCCCAGAAAATGCCCCTTGACCTGATACGAGACTGAACCGGATGTATAGACGATGTTCCCCTGAGCGCATTTCCACGTCTTGATCTAGCCTAAATGTAGTGGCTTTTTTCCCATCGATGAATAACTGGTGCTCTGGAGATAGGTTACAGAAGAGGCTAACCTCCATCTTTCCTGTTTCTTCTAAGATCTCGGGTAAAGAACAGGTAAGGGACAGGGCAAAAACAAATGCTGCATTTTCGGCCGAGCGAGATGTCCTAGATGCAGCGACCGATGACGAGAGAATAGTTTTTTCTATTCCCAAGGAGACGGGCGCTGCAGATGTGGCATCGCAGCCGGCCGAAAGTATAGCAGTTATTTTTGCTAAGTCCCTAAGCTCGGTTGCGTCCTCTTCTAAAGAAATCTCCGCATTTTCCGCATCGCACATCAAGCTATGAAGAGCCTTAGAATCTCCAAATAACAAGGTATAGTGTTTCTCCATAAGGTGGATATGTTTTTTAGGCGAAGTATCGCAATTTCTGTGTTCCGGGAAAGGTTGAATTAACGCTCCTTGCAGGTGGATGGGGTGATCATTTAGGGCTCTTTTAGAGTAGATGTTAAAACAATGTCCCATTCCTAAATCAAATAGGGTGAGCTGAGGCTCTGTTCTCTCTTGAAATTGCTCTCCTAGAAAGGTGAGGAGCGTGGGTTCCCATTTTTTTAGAATTTTATCAAAGTCTAAAAGCGGATCTCTCCCCCTAGAGGCTGCTAATTGCACTGCAATGAGGTAATCTCCATAATCTTTAGCTGAAATAGGCTCTGGAAATTCTCTTTTAGGATCTCTATAAGCTTGGAGTTTACAAGTGGCGGAAAAGGAAAGCTTTTTTTGCATTTGTTGATCGGATCCATGTGCAATAATCCTTTGAATCAAGGCTTCTAGTTCTAATGTGAGGGCTGTTCCTAAAACGGCATGAAAATCAGTTAGGATCCAATGGAGGGCGGGTAAAATTTGTAGACTCCAAGTGCGATCTTTACATTCTGGGTACTCGTGTATGTAGATGGGAAAATTGCCTAACACCTCTAGGCAAATGAGCTTTTCGAGCAAATTTTTTGCTTTAAGGATATTTTCAGAGGTCTTCGTGCGCAACAAGCTCAAAACAAAGCAGATATTTTCCAATAGCGGGATTGTATGTTGCTCTTCGATAAAGGGGTTATCATACCATAAATGGATAAACCCAGTTTGGGCGCTTTCTCTTTTTTTTGCAGCTAAGATACAAAGCTCTACGAGTTTACGTTTCATTAGACCTCTTGATTGCTTGGACAAGCGCATTAATAATTCCTAAATCTTTTGCGGGCTGTGCGATGATATCCCCCATCTTCAACATCTTTTCAGGCGCTGTCTGCATGACAATACGGATATCGGCGCATTCCAACATACTGATGTCATTAAAGTCATCTCCTGCTGCAATGACAGGTCCAAAGAGCTCCTTTTTCTGCATCACTCTTTTGAGCACATTTCCTTTTGTTGCAAGAGCATCTGTAATGAGATTGAGATAGGTGTTTTCCTCAAAAGGATCTCGAATCATTGAAACTGCAATCCCCTCAACTGATTTTAGCAAATGGTTAACGGCATTCATCGTTTCATAAGAGCCCAAACACTTGATCAGGGGGAAGGTCTCTTCTTTAGAAAAATTAAACACTTTAAGCGCTTGCCAGGGCTCAGAAGAGAATTCTTTAATCGTCTCTAAATGCTTGAGAAGATCTTTTGAGAAACGATCGGGTCTATAATAGCAAAAGTCCCCCTTTTCAAAGCCCGCATACACGACAAAGTCTTCCGATTGCCCAAGATATGCCTTTTCTAAAACAGGAACAATCGCGCTTGAAAGATACGATTTTTCAATTACCTCTTGCGCTGGCATGCTTAAAATGGCAGATCCATTTTGGATCGCTAAAAAATAAGGAAAAGAAAAAGAAGCCAATGCAGCGGATGCAAAAGAGAGGGTTCTTCCTGTGATAAAAATAATTTGCCATCCCTCTTGATGGAGGGTTGTCAAATACGCAACCACCTCTTTTGGGACGTAGTGCTTTTGATCAGTAATCGTCCCGTCGATGTCTAAAGCGATCCAGCCCCTATGCACCTGCATAAATCCTCTTAAAAAAAATGTCTTAACTCTGTACTGTTATATCCATAACAAGGATACCTTTATGTCATTTAGAAAACACCTGCTACTTTTTGTTCTTTTGGCAAACATCTGCCTAGCCCCTTCCTATGTAGTGGCGGTGCCTCCCCCCGCCTCCTCCACCTATGCAATGGACCCCTCTCCTTCCGCAGAAACCGAGTCTAAAGAAAACTCCGAAAAGGAAATGACCCCAGAAGAGATGACAACCTCCTATGAGAGTGCCTTTGCAAAAATGATTTTTGTCTTGCTAGGCTTTGTGTTATTCGTGGGTTTAGGTGTATGGATCTTGCGTCGAGTCGGTAAACTTCGCTTTAAAGGGATGGGAGCTAGCAGATCTATCCAAATACTTGAAAAAAAGGCTTTAAGTCCGAAATCGATGCTCTACTTAATTGAGGTTGATAATAAGCGGGTTCTGATCTCTGAATCGCAATTTGAAGTGAGGCAGTTAGTGACTTTGGACAGCAATTCGGACTCTGAAGATCCCACCTAAAAAGTGCTACTTCTGTAATCTTTATACCCAACTCGGTCATGAACTTGGATTTGGACCTGCGCGAAAGCTCCCGCGGATCATCGATCTTAAGTCGCCCCATATTAACAATATGGGGCGACTTAAGATCGATGATCCCCGGGGCTTTGGCGCGGTCCAAATTCCAAGTTGCT
>CAMAVL010000133.1 GCA_945861735.1 Chlamydia trachomatis | reverse complement strand
CAAAGCTCCCAGGGATCGAATAGCGCAAATGGGGCTAGTATTGAATAATACAACCCCATTTGCGCTATTCGATCCCTGGGGCTTTCACGCCAAAAAAAGTTTTTGTCTAATGTGACTTTGTCAAGGTAAGGAACATGAATCAGGGAGATGTGTCTACTGTATCTACAGATCTCAATAAAGCGATTTACGTGCTGAAGACTGTAACAGACCAGATGCCCTCGCTTCCTTCTTCTAAATAATACGAACATATCTGTTCGTAGGATGAAAGAAGATCTGAGTCATTCTTAATTGATGCTTGCAGAGAGCCGCCCCGCTCTGCAATTCGCTGAAAACTGAAATCTTGATGAAATCGAAGCCAAAAAATGTACAAAGTTGAGGGACCCGATGAACATACACGAGTATCAAGCGAAAGAGATTCTAAAGGGATATGGGATACCCATTCCAGAGTATGGGGTAGCCTCTAATGTGCAAGAGGTTCAAAAAATTATTCAAGATCTCAAACTGAAAGAGGGGGTCGTCAAAGTTCAAGTGCATGCAGGTGGAAGGGGCAAAGCTGGGGGTGTGAAATTTGGGATGAATCCAGAGGAGATTCTATCGATTGCCAAAAAGCTCATCGGGATGAAGATTGTCAATAATCAAACAGGTCCCGATGGTGTGATCGCTCATAAAGTGTTGATTTCAAAACCTGTTGACATCAAAAAAGAATATTACTTAAGTGCTGTTATCGATCGGGAAAGTGCGGAGCCCATTTTAATTGCTTCACCAGACGGAGGTGTAGAGATCGAGGAAGTGGCAGAAAAGTATCCTGAGCGCATTTTAAAATTACCAATTGAGCTTAATGGAACTTTGAGATCCTATAAATTATTGCGGTTATGTAAGTTTATGGGATGGAATGCAGAACAATCTCAAACAGGATCTCTAATTGCTCAAGGGCTTGCAAAAGCATTTATCGAAACAGATGCCTCTCTTATCGAGATCAATCCTTTGGTAGAGGCGATAGATGGCAAACTGTGGGCGTTGGATGCTAAGATTTCTGTCGATGATAACGCTCTTTATAGACAGCTTAAGATTTCCTCCTTCTATGATTCTACTCAAGTATCCAAAAATGAAGTGCTCGCAAAAGAATTTGATTTAGCCTATATCGCCCTTGATGGAAACATTGGATGTATGGTCAATGGCGCTGGTCTTGCGATGGCAACGATGGATATTATTCAATATTATGGAGGAAAGCCTGCAAATTTTCTCGATGTAGGAGGCGGCGCTTCTAAAGAAAAAGTCGCAGAAGGGTTTAAAATCATTTTGAGCGACCCTGGAGTGAAAGCAATTTTGGTCAATATTTTTGGGGGCATTATGAACTGTGCGACTTTAGCGGAAGGAATCATTGCAGCGGTAAAGGAAATGGGCATCAAGGTTCCACTTGTTGTGCGCATGGAGGGGACCAATGTCGAAGAGGGGAGACGGCTTTTAGCAGCATCTCAGCTGCCTATTATGACGGCCACGGGCTTAGGGCCAGCTGCTGAAAAGATCGTTTCTGTTCTTAAAGGAGGGAAGTAATTGCATGGGAATACTCATCAATAAAGAAACACGCGTGATTACTCAGGGGATTTCAGGAAAGTCGGGTAAATTTCATACAGAGCAGTGTTTGGCATATGGATCTCGATTTGTTGGGGGAGTCACTCCCGGAAAAGGGGGGATTGAAATATTTAGCTTACCCGTTTTTGATACGGTCTATGAGGCAAGGAAAGCGACAGCTTGTGATGCAACAATGATTTTTGTTCCAGCGCCCTATGCTGCAGATGCGATTTTAGAGGCAGAAGATGCAGGAATTCCTTTAATTATTTGCATTACAGAAGGGATTCCGGTTCGCGATATGTTAGAGGTGAGCCGGACGATGAAGCAGAGCAAATGCTCCAGGTTAATTGGTCCCAATTGTCCTGGGATCATCACTCCAGGGGAATGTAAAATTGGGATTATGCCAGGCTACATTCACAAGAAAGGGCGGATTGGGATTGTTTCTAGATCTGGGACATTAACCTATGAAGCTGTTTGGCAAACCACTCAGTTGGGACTAGGTCAATCTTCATGCGTAGGTATCGGAGGCGATCCATTAAATGGAACTCATTTTATCGACGTGCTCAAGCTCTTTGAAAAAGATCCACAGACAGAGGGGATATTGTTAATTGGAGAAATTGGGGGATCTGCAGAGGAAGAGGCGGCTGATTGGATCAAAACTAACTGTTCGAAACCAGTCACAGCTTTTATTGCGGGATCAACAGCACCAGCTGGAAGACGGATGGGACATGCAGGCGCGATTATCTCTGGTGGAAAAGGGGCGGCTATTGATAAAATAGAGGCGCTCATTAGAGCTGGAGTTTCTGTTTCGAGATCTCCCTCAGAGATGGGAGCAACAATGCTTAAAGTGATGAACACATGATCCAATTTTCAGGAAGAATTCCGCTTACAATCCATCCAACCTTTTGGATATTTGCGGCCCTTATTGGCTATCTCAATAGTGGGAGCTTGATGGGCACGCTCATTTGGGTGTTTGTGATTTTTATTTCGGTGTTATTTCACGAATTTGGTCATGCGCTCACAGCTGCTTTTTTTGGACAAAAACCGCGTATCGAATTGGTCGCTTTAGGAGGGTTAACTTATCACGATGGTCAAAAGCTTCCCTTTTGGAAACAGTTTTTTATCGTTTTAAATGGGCCTCTCTTTGGTTTTTTCTTATTCATTATCGCAGCCCTGTTACTTCAGATCCCCTCTTTAGCCCAAGGATTAAGTGGATCGATTCTGACTCTCACAAGATGGGTTAACCTCTTTTGGACAGCGGTTAATTTATTACCAGTGATGCCTTTAGATGGAGGACAGTTGCTGCGTGTTGTTTTAGAAAAGACGTGTGGCTTGAAGGGGTTGAGATATGCTCTGATTGTTAGCATGGTCATTGCAACACTCATCAGTCTTGCCTTTTTTCTCTATCAGGCATTTATTATTGGAGCTCTATTTTCCCTCCTTGCCTTCCAAAGTTATGATACATTTAGGCGTACACGCCATTTTTCAGAACCCGATCGGAATGAATCTTTAAAGGATCTATTGGCAGATGCGGAACAGAAGATGCAGTCAGGACAAAAGGAGAGCGCTCTGACTCTTTTAGAAAAAGTTCGCGCGCAATCTAAAAAAGGGATGATCTACTCCCTTGCCACTCAATATGTCGCTTTTCTTAAATATGAAACGGGGGAGGTCGCGCAAGCCTATCAATTGTTGTTGAACATTCGTACAGACCTTCCGCCAGACGGACTTTATTTGCTTCAAAAGGCAGCCTTTGAGCAACACGATTACTCATTAGTTGCAGATCTTGCAGGAACGTGTTTTCAAATAGGGCCAACAGTTGAGACAGCTCTTCGTAATGCCTATGCACATGGATCGCTAGCTCAAGTAATTCCAGCTGTTGGCTGGTTACAGACTGCGATTGAAGAAGGGATTAACAACATAGATGAAGTATTGAGTCAGAAAAGTTTTGATTCGATCCGCCAAGATCCCACTTTCCAACATCTGATCACATCTTTAAAAAAAAAGGAACTGTGAAAGAATAATTTTTCACAGTTCCAAAGAGTGATTTTCATTTCAAAAAAAATCTAATCCTAGATATAAATATGCAAAACACTTTTAGAGGGGTAGACTTATGGCAGGCAAATTTTTGGTTTCTTGTACGGCGTTTTCGTTGGTTTTAGGTTCTCATATGGGCGCTCAGGCAGCTATTGAGGAGAGAGAAATCGTTGGGCATTTAGTAGAGGAATTTAGCAAAGTTCGAGCCGAAAAAGACGCCCGAGTCGCTAAAAATGCCGAAGCTCAAGCCTCAACAGACAGTAAGCCAGCTCCCCAAGCACCATCAAAGAAAAAAACAAAAGCCCATTTTGTTGGAGCCAAGCGCCCGCCTCAAAATTCTACAACAGACACCGTTGCAGAAAAACCTAAGAAATCCACAAAAATTCGCAATGAGTGGGTGGTCAGCAAAACATATCCGAAGGCACGAACTGAAAAAAAAGAGACTGAAGAAGCTCAAATTGAACAAGCAGCCTACATAGAGGAAACCAAAGCCCCTTTTCAACCCTTTGGGTTCTCTACAGACGTGGAATCGGCTAATCCAAAGGAAAAAGAGAGAATGAGATCGATGGAAAAGAAGATCTCCACGCTCCAAATGCAAGTAGAAGATTTACAAAAAAAAGAAGGAACTTCGCCAGACCATTCCATTCTAAAAGCGCCAAAGGGTCATGTCTTTTTTACAGGCGAGTGGCTTTTCTGGAGTACAATGCAAGGGGGATCGGAGTTTGCAGTTGAACGAGTGAATGCATCTACAGCCTTCTTGAATGATGCAGAGCCAAAGAGAGTGAATTTTAACTGGCAATCGGGCTTCCGCGTTGGCTTTGGAGTGCATCTTCCAAGCGATAAATGGGATATTTATATCAATTATACAGATTTTAAACCTGAGAAATCGCGTACAGCTTCAGGAAATTTATTCCCTCTTCTTGCGTATCAAGGCGCTGACCTGCTGACTAGCGTCGAAGCGGCGCATGCACATTGGAAAATTCATTTACAAACAGCCGATGTTCAAATAGGCAGAGCCTATTCCTTGATTAAAACACTCCTATTTCGCCCGTATGTCGGGATGAAAGGGGTGTGGATTGATCAGCATATGCGCTGTACATATACAGGCGGAGAGATTGCAGCTAATAGAGAATTTCAAATCCGTAACAAAAACGATTTTAAGGGAGTCGGTGCTCTAGCAGGTCTTGACTCGAACTTAGAATTTGGAGCTGGCTTTAGTTTCTTTGGAAATGTTGCAGCATCTCTTCTCGCAGGGCATTTTAATGTGCATCAATTACAGACGATTCCTACTGGAGTGGAGGTAATTGACATCCATAGCCATTTTAATCGCGTTAATCCAATGGCTCAAATGCTTCTTGGATTTGCCTGGGACCATAACTATAATCGCGACATGTGCCATTTTGGCATAAGCGCTAGTTTTGAGAGTCAATACTTTTGGAACCAGAATCAAATGGAACGTTTTACAGACAATCTCCAGCCGATTTATACACGATCTCAAGATGATTTAGGGTTCTATGGACTCACCTTAATGGCTCGAATCGATTTCTAAAAATAGAGGAGTAGTGAGGGAATTTCAAAACTCCATTTGAAACCCAAATTCGCGCTTTTAACGTCGGATTCGAATTTTTCGCAAATCGCCTATGTCCAATAGGATATGTCAATTTGCGAAAAA
>CAMAVL010000132.1 GCA_945861735.1 Chlamydia trachomatis | reverse complement strand
CCGCCCTCAGCTTTAGCTTGAATCGTGACCCTTACTCGACTCGATAAGCTCTCACGTATTTTTTTCCAGTGATAATGTATGTTCTTGTTGCTTAATTGGTATAAGCAGTTTTGGATAAGATGATATGCCATAATCGTTATCCACAGATGCCCATCAACGCGACGCTCTTTTTGATGATAAACAGGAAGTGCGTCCGAGGGATGACTTCATAAATCGAAAGGCGTCTTCGACTCCTCTTAATGTATTATAAAGGGTAGCAATAGGGCTAAAATCTACACCCTAGCCTTCCACTAACGGGCCAGTTTGCATCGCTTCTGAGTTTGCACAAGGGCCCGTTAGTGGAAGGCTGGATTTTTGATCCCATTGTAGTAATCTGGGAAGACCAACAAAAAAAACAATTAATTGTGCTTGTAAAACTTCCAGCACTTTCATATCTTGCGTTTGGGGCATAAACCTCCTTATGTTGATTTATACTTAACCAACGGATGCTATGGCCCATTTTTTTGGTGCCTCTTTTTTTAAATTTACACAATTTTATAGACTTGATCTTGCCAACACCGAAGCAAATATCGAAAATACGATGGACATGACTATGGACATACAGACGTTTCTTCAAAAATATATGAATAATAGCGGGACTGTAGGCGCTTCTGTCGCGTTTATTGATAACGGGAAAATCCAATTTTTCTCATGTGGTAAAAAATCAATCAATCGAGATGAGCTCGTATCAGAAGATACCGTTTTTAAGATAGGGTCGATAACCAAGGTGTTTACGACTTTAATACTAATGGACATGGTTGCTAAAGGTGATGTTCAGCTGGACGATCCAATTGAAATATATCTACCTGGCATTAAACTCCCTGAGTTGGATGGCACGAAAATTACCTTGCGCCATTTAGCTGTCCATACATCGGGCATTCCATTCATGCCAGATAACTTCGATTTTAAAAATCCAGCCAATTTCTACAAAGATTATACGATTGAGCGACTTTATGATGATTTAAGTCATTGGACCTTAACAAAAGCACCAGGGAAATCCTTTGAATATTCCAATGTCGGAATGGGTTTGTTAGGCCATATTTTGAGCGTGCGATCAGCAAAAAGTTACGAAGAGCTCATCCAGAGCTCAATTGCAGCAAAACTCAAAATGAAAGACACCTCTATTTCTCTAACTGCTGCAATGCGTCACAACCTTGCCAGTGGGCATCATTTAAGACAGGAAATTGGACATTTGGACATTCCAGCAGTAGGAGCAGGGGCTGGGGCCCTTCGCTCGAGTGTCAAAGATATGGCACAATTCTTAGTCGCAAATATGGGCTTTTCTCAATCTCCAATTGTAACCCTCATGCAACAATGCCATCAAAAACAGCACCAGGTGATGCCTCGGTGCAGCATAGGGCTAGCGTGGGCGACATCGCGTTTTCGTCAGGCTAACATCATTTGGCAAAATGGTGCGCGTGATGGATTTAGAGGTTTTATAGGATTCAATCCAAAGACTCAAAAAGGTCTCGTTGTTTTGTCTAACTCCAGTGAGGTTTGGCCAGATGAATTTGGATTTCTTATATTAGCTCAAGTTTAAGCCCTAACTCCGCTGAAACTTACGTAATAGTCCGTAAAAGGTCAGCGATTATGTGCGAATAACAACTCCCTATGAAAAAATCTAAAAAGAGGGAAAATTTATCATTTTTGCTTGAACAAGATGACAAGTATTTACTTTAATAAAATTGCCACAAACAACCTTCTAAACCGGATAAAGCAACTCTTTTTCTGTAAATTCGATTTCCTCCTTCTTTTCCTCTCGTAGTTATTCGTTTTTCAAATCTGGTTTTAACAATGGACTCATGTCTAAATACTGCTTTCCCGTTACCCATTCTTCATGCTTGAGTTTCCCAAATTTTTCTGTTGACAGCTACCCGGACAGGCAAATCTCTGCGGCATCCTCTTCCGACAGCTTGCAAAGTTCTCGTCTCCAACGCCGATATCTTCCACTTCTCTTGCTGAGCACTCCCAGCCATCTCATAGCTATACGATCCCCCTCATCCGCCTCTTCGAGCGCCATGAGCAATGTTTGGACATTTTCCTCTTGAACTTTTGCAATCATAGACGAGACCGTTAATGCTCTCGATTGAGAATTTGTCTGGCTGAGCTTGAAAAGCTCCAATGAAAGGAGGAGGTCGGCGCAAGACAGGATAAGAAGCGTTATTGCTTCTGCCTGATAATTTCTCACGCGGGCCCCCTCGAAATCTAGGAGCTTCTTCTCATCGCCAAAAAATTCCTCTATAAGCCATCGCCAAGAGTAATTTTCCAAAATCGCTTGCGCTTCCAAGCGAAGGTCATGCGTAATCAAATATTTCGGATCTTTTGCTCCATCCATCCAGCTCTCAACCAATACAGTTTGGTGATCAAGGGCGCAGAGTTGGCACGTTACGGAGCTTGTTCTGTATCTAGCTTTTACTTCTCTATTATCACCCTCTGTCCTGAGACCGAAAACAGCCTTCTTGGTAGTGAAAGAATAATAGCTGAAAAACCGCTTCAATCCAAGCTGAAATGGCTTGCCTTCTGCGGCAGCCCAGATTTTGTTATTACTTTTTAACTCGCATACGTACCGAAGTTTTTTTTGATTTAAAGCATCAAGAAAAGGAGCGATGGCGAACCAACTGTCCACGAGCACATATGAACAGCGAAAGCCATTTGCAAGCGCTTCATCGATTAGTTCGATTAGGTCGTCTTTATTCTGCATATGGGCAAGAGTTTACGCCTAGTAAATATTAAAATAAATATTTTTATCGATTTTTGAGCTTTGAAAGTAAGTCACTTACCTCAGCTTTATGGTGCGCCACGAGGCGCACATTCCCTAGCTGCTGGAAGAGCAGCCAGAAAAGAGGCACCTACCTCATTCTGTACCGAGTCTTGAACTTTAGGAGGTAACAAATAAAGTTAAGCGTAGACAGGAAGATTGCAGGCCGCAATGAATGAACGTGATTGAGCCTCGAAAACGAGGATAATGAGATGGCCGATGTCGTCATAAAGACAGAAGGCAATATCATCTAAACCGATATAGGTAGGAATAGATGGCACTCCGGGGTCTAAGAGCGTGGCATGTAATCAGAGGTAATGTGTGAACGTGGGAGATCCTAGTAATCCTCCAAGGTAAGGAGTATTGGCTGACAAGTATAAAAGCAAGGAAGCCGAGAAGGTTGCTAGGAAGTCAGATGGACCGTAGTACTAAGGAAGCGGGGTAATGGCCGTGGAGGGAAGGGTCCTGGGTAAATATCAACCTAATTAGAGGAAACGTCGTGTGGGACAACAGAGTCATTCAGGGACGAACACGAAATTGAATAGGATAGCATGGCTGTCCGGACTGGATCATGGCAAAGAGTTTGAATGTCTAATGCATCTCTTTAACCATGAATCGTTGACGGATTGTTTTCACCGCCTAGATAAAAATAAGGCGGTAGGAATAGACGGAGTAGATAAGGCAACGTACGCGGTAAATCTTGAGAAAAATATCGAGGACCTAGTCAATAGCATGAAGAGGATGGCGTATAAACCAGGACCGGTAAGAGAAGTACTCATACCAAAAGAAGGAAAACCTGGGGCCACAAGACCGCTGGGGATTAGTAATCTGGAAGACAAAATTGTACAGATGCAGATGCAGAAAGTACTCGAAAGTATCTATGAACCGCTCTTCTTGGGCTGTTCCTACGGATTCAGACCGGGCAAGGGGTGTCATGATGCTATTAAGGATTTACATCAGCATATATACAGCAATGAAGTTCAGATCGTCATAGATATAGACCTCAAGAATTTCTTTGGAACCATCGATCATAAGCTGTTAGAGGATCTGTTAAAACAGAAAATAAAAGATCCGAAGTTCATGAGATATATAAACCGGATGTTTAAGGCCGGAATACTCTCTGAAGGGGAATTTAGTGTGAGTGAAGAAGGGGTGCCGCAGGGTAGCATCTGTAGCCCGATTCTTGCTAATATCTTTGCCCATCATGCAATTGATATGTGGATACAAGAAATGGTTAAACCAAACTGTAAAGGAGCTGTAAGACTTTTTCGTTACGCTGATGATGCGATAATATGCTGTGAATATGCATCGGACGCACATCGGATCAAAGAGAGCTTGGGTAAACGACTAGAAAAGTTTAAACTTCAACTCAATGAGGAGAAAACAAAACTGGTTGCTTTTGATAAAAGGCAAGCAGCTCTAGGCGTCGAGCAAGGGACCTTTGATTTTCTTGGTTTTACTTTCTATTTAGGAAAGTCGAGAGCAGGCAGGATCATTCCTAAACTGAGGACAAAAGCTAAATCGATAAGAGCAAAACTAAAGAAAGTTAGCGAATGGGTGAAACAGATAAGGCATAACAAATCTTTGCAAGCAATATGGACAATCTTCCAAGCCAAAATACGAGGACATATCCAATATTATGGAGTGTCCTTTAACATAGAGGCAGTAGAAGACTTTATATACGAAGCAACGAAGATTATGTTCAAATGGCTCAATCGCCGCAGTCAACGCAGAAGCTTTTCATGGGAAAAATTCAGGCTCTATATAGAGACAAAACCTCTCCCAGTGGCAAAGGTAGTACACCGACTATTTTAGAATACACAAGGCTAAGTGAATGAGATTTATCTTGAGCCCGTTGCCTTAATTGGGCACGGCGGGTTCTAACGAGGGGGGAGTTCAAGTGATTGGCTCCTCTACTCTCTAGCTGTTGCAAGATTTCGGACTTGACTTTTTTAAAATATGGACCTAATTTAAAAAAACGGGCTCTATTTTTTAAATTAGGTCCATATTTTATTAAAAATTCAACCACGAGGCTTTATGGCTAAAATTGAAAATTTATTCCATTCTCTAACTGCTGAGAATTTAAATATTTTTCCTATGTCTAAAAAAGATCTAGAAAAGGCTTTTTCTATGTTTGAAAAACACAAAGAAGCCGACTCCTTGATGCCGACATGTAAGTAACAACGAAGGGGGGCTTGCCCCCTTAAATCCCCCTCCAGCCTTCCACTAGGGTATAGATTTTATGCGTAGGCATCCTCTATATAAATCTCGCTATTTTTATTCCTTTTTTTGTGCGGAAAAAAATTGCGTCGCATACTTGAGAGTGAACTTCCTATACATTCCCGTCCCCATTTAATCACCTGAGCCTACGCATCTTCAATATGCTCTGCATACTCGTAGAGAACGTCTTTTCCAACCGCATACCCCTGACTTTTTAAATCATTATAAAATTTATTGATTGCAAAAGGTTTTCCAACATTATGAATCATTGACAAAATCATGTATTTGATTAGAGT
>CAMAVL010000131.1 GCA_945861735.1 Chlamydia trachomatis | reverse complement strand
CCCGCGGATCGTCGATCATAAGTCGCCCTATATTGGTTAATATTTTGCGACTTATGATCGGCGATCCTCGGGAGCTTTCGCGCAGGTCCAAATCCAAGTTTCAGGCCGACTGCAGTATATCTCAACTTTGAAGATAATCCGCGCCTTTGTAAATTATTTGACTCAAGTTTAGATCCCAAAGTGATCTTAAAAGCATTAACCATCGAAATGAATGCGAAGATAACAGAGGGAAAGACGCTTCTAATTTTCGATGAGGTCCAAGAGTGCCCAAACGCGCTCAACAGCCTCAAGTATTTTTGTGAAAACACTCCCGACCAACATATTGTAGCAGCAGGTTCCCTCCTTGGAGTAAAATTAGCTCACGTTAAAGGCTTTCCTGTGGGTAAGGTTCAGTTTTTATCATTATACCCTTTAAGTTTTTTGGAATTTCTCGAAGCCTTAAATGAAACTAAATTGAAGAATTTTGTTGAAGAATTAGAAGAAATAGGGCCTCTGCCTCCTAACTTGCATGAAAAACTATTGGGGTATTTTAAGGAATATTTATTCGTAGGTGGGATGCCCGAAGCTGTTGCTGAATATATCGATTCGCAAAATGTTTCTAAAGTTCGAGAAATTCAGACAGCTATTCTCAATGCCTATAGTTTAGATTTTGCTAAGCATGCGCCTAAAAAACATATCATGAAAATTAACCAGGTATGGAGTTCAATCCCAAGTCAGTTAGCTAAAGAAAATAAAAAATTTATCTATTCGGCTATTCGTGAAGGAGCTCGAGCAAAAGAATTCGAAGGAGCGCTGCAGTGGCTTGTTGAAGCGGGTTTAATTTATAAGGTTCCACTCATTACTACCCCAAAAATCCCATTATCAGCTTATGTAGATCTGAATGCTTTTAAAGTATATCTAGTGGATGTCGGCTTGCTCGGAGCGATGTCTAATCTTTCAGCCAAAACGATTCTTCATGAGAATGAACTTTTTCAAGAATTTCGGGGAGCCATTACTGAAAATTATGTGGCACAAGAACTCATGCATAGTCAATACCCTCTGTTTTATTGGACAAGCGAAGGGAAAGCAGAGCTTGATTTTATTATAAGCCACGAGGATTGCATCTACCCTCTAGAAGTCAAATCAGGGAATTCTTCCAAGAAAAAAAGCCTTAAAGTTTATGATGACACATATCATCCAAAAATGCGCATTCGCACCTCTCCTATGAATCTAAGAAAGGATGGCGATGTTCTCAATTGCCCTCTGTACTTAATTGAAGAATTGCACTCACTTTTAAGTTAAAAATTGACATAAAAAATTGTACAACCCCCTTGAACGTTTTGCGCTCAAGGGGTTTAAGACTTATTTTTTTGCGTCGTCGTCGAGGATCTCAACTTCCGCTTCTTCCATATCAGGCTTTTCTTTACCTGCAGATGGATTTTCAGCAGCCGCTTGCGGTCCTTGGGCAGCTCCAGCTTGGCTCATCGCTTCGCCAATTTTTTGCATCTCTGTATTCAATGCATCGTGTGCTGCTTTAATTTCAGAAGGCTGGTTGCTCTCTAGCGCTTTTTTCACAGCATCAATTTTATCCTGAATCGAGTCATGGATCTCTTTGGGTAAGCGATCTTTGTACTCGGTTAACGATTTTTGAGCACGGAAGGCTAAAGAATCCGCTTCATTGCGCGTTTCGATTTCTTCTTGCCGCTGTTTATCTTCATCGGCATGGAGTTCTGCATCTTTTAACATCCGCTTAATTTCGGTTTCGTTAAGACCTGATTTTGCTTCGATTCGAATTTTTTGTTGTTTGCCAGATTGGATGTCTTTTGCAGAGACGTGTAGAATTCCGTCTGCATCGATATCAAATGCAACTTCGATCTGAGGCATACCTCTTGGTGCAGGAGGGATCTCTGTAAGGTCAAAGCGGCCAATTTCTTTGTTGTCTTTGGCCATTTTACGCTCCCCTTGCAAGACGACAATCGTCACTGCGGGCTGATTATCCGATGCTGTAGAGAACACTTGTTTTTTCTGTGTTGGGATCGTCGTATTGCGTTCAACTAAAGGTGTTAGAATGCCACCGAGGGTCTCAATACCAAGAGTTAACGGGATAACGTCGAGAAGAAGAACGTCTTTAACATCACCTGTTAATACGCCTCCTTGAATTGCAGCGCCAATTGCGACCACTTCATCTGGGTTTACCCCTTTATGAGGCTCTCTTCCGAAGATCTCCGTTACTTTTTTCTCAACAGCTGGCATACGGCTCATTCCACCGACTAAAATCACTTCGTCGATCTGTTCTTTAGAAAGACCAGAATCTTTAAGTGCCTTTAGGCAAGGCTGAACAGTGCGCTCGATGAGGTCATGTGTGAGCGTTTCGAGTTTTGCACGCGTGAGTGTCAGCGCTAGGTGTTTAGGGCCTGTCGCATCCATTGTGATGAACGGCTGATTGATTTCTGTAGCTTGTGTGCCAGAGAGCTCAATTTTTGCTTTTTCTGCAGCGTCACGTAGACGTTGTAGTGCCATTTTATCTTTGCTCAAATCGATCCCGTTTTCTTTTTTAAATTCATCGAGGATCCAATGCAAAATAGCATTATCAAAATCATCGCCACCTAAATGGGTATCTCCATTTGTCGATAGCACTTCAAAAACGCCATCTCCAATTTCGAGAACAGAAACGTCAAACGTTCCACCGCCTAAGTCAAATACGGCAATTTTTTTATCTTGTTGCTTATCAAGTCCATACGCTAAAGCAGCAGCTGTCGGCTCTGGAATGATCCGTTTCACTTCAAGGCCTGCAATTCTGCCAGCATCTTTCGTCGATTGTCTTTGAGAGTCGTTAAAGTAAGCTGGAACTGTAATGACAGCTTCCGTTACTTTTTCGCCGAGATACGCTTCTGCAGTTTCTTTCATTTTGATCAACACTTGAGCGGCTACTTCTTCAGGTGTGAGTGTTTTTCCATCCACTTCAAAAACAGCATCCCCATTGCTGTTTGCAATGACTTTATAAGGAACCATTTTTGCTTCCCCTTGAATTTCGGAGAATTTACGGCCAATGAAGCGTTTTGCAGAGAAAATGGTCTTCTCTGGATTTGTAATCGCTTGACGTTTTGCTGGAATACCGACCAATCTCTCCGAGCCTTTATAAGCTACGATAGAGGGTGTGGTACGTGATCCTTCAGAGCTTGCGATCACTTTAGGAACGCCTCCTTCCATAATAGAGACGCAGGAATTGGTTGTTCCTAAGTCAATTCCGATAATGATGCTTTTCTTTTTTTGAGTCATTTTATTGTTCCTGGTTATTGATTTTTGGTTTTGCGACTTTAACGCTTGCCGGTCTAACGGTATGGTCTTTACTTGCGTATCCTGTTACAAATTCTTGGACGATCATGCCTTCTGGTTTTTCATCCGTCTCTTCTGTTTCAATTGCGTGATGCAGATGAGGATCGAACATTTGACCGATGCTTACAAAAGGGGTCACTCCATGGTTTGCAAGGACATCTTTAAATTGTTCTACAATCATCTGAAAACCACTTGCCCATTGGCGCACTTCTTCCGACATTTGCGAGGCAAACTTGAGTGCATTTTCCAGGCTATCGATCGGGCCTAAAATATCTGCAATGACATTTTCTACTGAAAACCGTGTCATCTCTTGCTTTTCTCTTTGCATCCGCTTGCGTGTGTTATCCATTTCAGCAAGGAGTCTTAAGTACTTATCTTTATAGTCGATGAGTTCCTCTTCCAATCGATCCGTCTTTTGATCTAGGATCGGTTCTGTAGAGGGAAGCTCTTGGTCGTTATCTTGTGTCATCCGATCTCCTTTTACGTTTTGTCTTCTAACAGCAAACACTGTGTTTGATTGAGGAAGGTGTTTTTTAATTCTAAATGGGAGGCTTGAGGTTGTCTAAAGGTGATTTTAAATTTATAAATGCTGCGCGTGAGAGATTCAGACACCAAGTCAGAGGTCATTTGTAATAGGCCAAATAGGTGTCTATAAGGGATTCTTGTAGGGCCTAAAATCGCAATAGCTCCTGCTATCGTTTGATTGATCCGGTAGGGAATCGAGATCACGGAACATGCGGTTGCGTTCGGTGCAAAGGGATGGAGATCTTCTCCAATCCAGCAATTGAGTTCATTGTTGCGGCAGGATTCATTGAGTAACGAGCGGAGTTGAAGTTCGTTTTCAAAGAGGGAGAGGCCATTTGCAAGTGCTGCTGCATCATTAAAATCGGGGTAATTCAGGAGTTTGGAAAATCCCGTTTTGTATAGATCTTCTCGACTAAAGTGGGTGTGTCCAACGATGTGGCGCAGCATCACTTCCTTATAAAATGTGCTCGCCAGAGCCTCTTCAGCTCCATCGAGATAGGGTTTATCTAGACCAGAGATTTTCCAGTTGAAATAGGATTCAAGGCGCTGAATTGCAGAGGCACTGAGCTGCTTATCTGTATAGAGAACTTCGCTGTTAATCAGCCCAAAATCGGTGATCAGAACGCATAGGCACCTGGAGCTGTCAATGCTAAGGAGTTTAATTGATAAGATAAAATCCTGATCGAATCTAGGCGATGAGAGAAATACAGCACATTTGGTCAGGGCGCTTAATTGTTCCGCAACTTTTTGGAGATAAGAGGCAACCTCTTTACTCTCTTTAAGTAACGTATTCCGAAGGTGATTCTTTTCCGACTCCTCGACAAGAGGCTGATTTCGATAGGTCTCTGCGTAGAGCTTAAAGGCTAGTGAGGTCGGCACCCTTCCTCCTGAAGCGTGATGTTGCTTTAAGAAGCCCGTCTCTTCGAGTTTTGCAAAGTAGTTGCGAATGGTAGCTGAGCTTAACGACTCAAAGCCGTTCTCTTTGAGCGTGTTAGAGCCGATTGGCTTGCCTGATTGCAAGTACAGGTCGATCAACTTTAAGAGAACGAGTTTCTCTCGCTGGTTCTTGACTGGTTTCTTTTGAGCTAATGATTTCATCTGTTTCGGGATGGTTATTTTTAATATTACCCTTAGTATAACAAGAGTTAGTTTTGGAGGCAAGAAAAAGTTAGCAGTTGATTGTGTTGAGTGCTGGATCGTGTTGTAAATTATTGATTAGCAGTTGTTTATAATTTATTAAATTTTTTTTCTTTAGTTAGATTCATCAGACAAATGAGTGCCTTTGTTTATACTGCAGTCGGCCTGAAACTTGGAATTTGGACCGAGCCAAAGCCCCGAGGATCGCCGATCATAAGTCGCCCTATATTGTTAATATTTTGCGACTTATACCCAACTCGGTCAGCAACTTGGAATTTGGACCGCGCCAAAGCCCCGGGGATCGTCGATCTTAAGTCGCCCCATATTGTTAATATGG
>CAMAVL010000130.1 GCA_945861735.1 Chlamydia trachomatis | reverse complement strand
TTGGACCGCGCCAAAGCCCCGGGGATCGTCGATCTTAAGTCGCCCCATATTGTTAATATGGGGCGACTTAAGATCGATGATCCCCGGGAGCTTTCGCGCAGGTCCAAATCCAAGTTCATGACCGAGTTGGGTATATACTGTGGGGCGTTTGGTTCACCCGGGGAAATCCCATCTAGGGTTAAGAGTTTCAATTTTTTCTTAATTTACAAAATTAGTAAAATATTAAACTAATTAATTAATAATTATTTTTTATTGATGTAATTAAGGTATATAGGTATACTGTACTTATGTCTAATAACGCTATTAACTAATAACAGAAAAAGGTTTTTATTATGGCTTCTTATATATCAAATTTTATTTCAACTTTATATTATTCAGGCAGGTCGGCTTATTTTACAGAAAATGAAAATCGAAAAAATTTATTGAATAGCCTTGAAGTTTGCCTAAACGACCCAAATCAATCGGCCACTGCAAAACTCTATTGCCGGGAATTAAAAGAAAAAATAGGGTCTATGAAAAAAACTCAAGATCCAACGGATATGTGTAAGACCTTTAAGGAGACATCTGCGCGATATAAGAGTTTAGTCTCTCGAGTAGAGAGTGCAGCTCGCGGTGTCTTTGAAGAGGCTTCTTTTGAAAAGTTATATCAAGAAGTATCAGGCGAGTTAGCGGCTTTTAAGCAATTTCCAATGACTGAGACGGAGAGATCGATTCACGTTGGGCGCATTACTCAAGCATTTCGGGGGGTGGATAACGCCTTAGCTAAAACAACAGGCGAGCCTTCGCATAAGTTTTGTGGCTGTCATATTTTAGAAAAGGGAGCGGTTCGAAAAGCGGGCCTTGAGAAATTCACCGTATCCTATCCATCTGCTGTAGTTGATAATCCTGCCTTAAAGGGGAAGGCTGCTCTTCTACAGAGTTGGTCTCTTGGCGGAGGGCACAATGTTGCTCAGCGCGGGATGGCGCAGCGCCTAGCTGAGGTTGGGATGCACTCATATCATGTCGAAGCTGACAATGAAACGCTCGTTCCTTTTGACTCGCTGAGGGGACTTACTAAAGGCGGATATTGCGATACGGATTTGATTCGAGATCTGATGAGGAATAATTACTGGAAGACATTGCGTTTCATTAACTGGGCTTTTAGTGGAAAACCAAATGAGCAGAAATATCAAGCGATTATGGATCAGTTTATGCGCTCAATTCTCTCTCGAGGCGTTCCGGAGTTGCATATGACGATTTTCGCAAGAAATGCCGGCGCAGCAGCCAATGCCTCTGGCCTTCTCGGGGTTGCTGCCACAAACATATCTACCGATCTTCCAGCTGATTTTTTCGATATTGAAACACCTACCGATATGCAGAACCCACATTTTCTCAACGCAGCGATGGTCGGGGGAGATGCAATGTTAGCTAACGCAAATACCGCATTGCCTGGACGAACTGTCGTGACTGGATTTCCTGTTCGAAAGGCTTTTTTAGAACAGTACGATATTGCAACGCTTCGTAACCAAGCTGGAATTGCAGCTGACGCTCGGGTTGTTATTTTATCTTCTGGTGGCGAAGGGGTTGAAAATGGCTATGCAGAATATATTGTGAATCAATATCGCATGGACAAATGTTCAGAAAAAATTCATTTAGTCATCATCTGTGGGAGAAATACAGCGAAAAAAGAAAAACTCGAAAAGGACTTTGCTAATTTAAAGAACTCTCTGATTACAGTTCAGGTTAAGGGGTGGACAGAAGAAAAGGAGCTTGGCGAATTCAGTGCGATGGCAGCAGATCCTGTTAAGAGAGGTGCGCTTATTTCGACTAAAGGCGGCGGAGGCACTTTATCTGAAGGCCTTGCCAGTGGAGTTCCGATGCTCCTTGGAAGTAGCGATGATATTATTTGGGAAAAGAAGAATATCGACTTTGTTTGCGAAAATAGCTGCGGGCTTCGATTTAAGGGAGAGCCAGATCTGATGGGGCAATTGGAAAAGCTCTTTAAAATGAAATATCAAAGGATTAATATTGATTCAAAACAAGAATCAATTGATTTGGTTTCGCGTCAAATCCAAGCGATGGAAGAAGATGTGGTCTTTCAATCTCTTAGAGTCCAGGCTCTTGAGTTCAAAGTTCCTTAGCCACTGTAAAAAGCTCTTGGGACGAGGCTCTTTCATGTTTTCTCGAAGGGGGGTCTGAAGATGTAGTCCCTCTGCCCTAAAAAAAATAGCAGGATATTAGGACGGTCGGGATAGAAAACAAGGAGGAGCTGTTATTTTCTTGATTCCCGCAAAGAGCTTTTTTCTTGTTTTGAAGTGAAGAGAACGGGTATATTTTGGCATGATTTAGATGACAAAGATTCGGGATTTTTTTACCGAGAGAACCCCGAGTACTATAGAGAGGGAATTGCATAACTGAAGCTTTGGAGACCAAATTCCAAGTTTCAGGCCGATTGCAGTATAATTGTCTTATCTTCTTCTGTGTACTCTACCGCTCTCTTTTGAATGATTTATACAACACCCGCAGGAGCTTCCTATGAATGAATTGAACACAGACCAAATCAAAGATATAGAGAATCGATTACTCCATATGCTGAGGTATCTTTGACTTAAGGGAAAAAGAGAAAAAAATAGTCGAGTTAGAAGCGAAGATGGAAGCTTTTGATTTTTGGGAAGATAATAATGCTGCTCAAAAAATCATTGCGGAAGTAAATCTATTAAAAGCATGGGTTACCCCCTATAAAGATTTAAAGCAGCGATTTGATAACGTCAAAGAACTCTTGCCAGAGGTCGATCCAGCCCACGATGGGGAATTTTTTCAGTCACTCTTAAATGAATTACAAGAGATCGACCAAACCCTCTCGGATTTAGAGGTGCGTCGGATGCTTTCAGGCGAGCTCGACAATAAAAATTGCTATTTGGGGATTAACTCGGGCGCAGGGGGAACAGAGGCGTGTGATTGGGCTCTGATGCTCTCTCGTATGTACCAACGGTGGACAACTAAGAGGGGCTGGAAGGTCGATGTTCTCGATTCGGTTGAAGGGGATGTCGCTGGCATTAAAAGTGTGACATTTAAGATTTCAGGCCCCTTTGCTTATGGCTATTGTAAGGCAGAAAGGGGGGTTCATCGGTTGGTGCGCATTTCTCCGTTTGATAGCAATGCCAAACGGCATACGAGCTTTGCTTCGGTCGATGTGACTCCTGAAATTGATGATGATATCGACATCGAAATCAAGCCAGACCATATTCGGGTCGATACCTATCGGGCATCGGGAGCTGGTGGACAGCATGTCAATAAAACGGATTCGGCGGTGCGCATTACGCATATGCCGTCAGGAATCGTCGTCTCTTGCCAGGGAGAGCGCAGTCAGGTACAAAACAAGGAAACCTGTCTAAAACTGTTGAAAGCAAAGCTCTATGAAAAAGAGTTAATGGAAAGAGAATCCAAGCTGAAAGATATTGCTGGAGAGAAAAAAGAGATTGCATGGGGCTCTCAGATACGCAATTATGTGTTTCAACCCTATACACTTGTCAAAGATACGCGCACCAAGTATGAAGTGGGAAATATTCAGGCCGTGATGGATGGAGAACTAGACGGCTTTGTCAACGCCTACTTAAAGGAATTTGGCTAATGGAATTTGATATTCGCTATACCCATTTGACAGATGGTCCCCACTTGCGCGACTGGTTGCTCTTACCCGAAGTGCAGCGTTGGTTTCCTGTCTCTGAAGAAAAAGAAATTAATGATGCCGTTCAGTGCTGGGTTGGCTTTTGTCGCTATAACTCAAGCTTGACAGCCACCATCGAAGGGGTCCCTTGCGCCATTGGGACGTTGTTTTTAATGCCCTATCGAAAAGTGGCTCACCAGTGCATTTTTAAAATGGTAGTCGATCCTAAATATCAAAAAAAAGGGATTGGACGCTCATTGCTCAAGAATTTAAAGCATTTAGCCAAGGAGCAGTTTCATTTAGAGCTGATGCATATTGAAGTATTTGATCAGAATCCATTTATCCATCTCTTGAAGCAATTTGATTTTCATGAATTTGCCAAACAAGAGAGATTTGTAAAAGATCAAGAGCAGTATTTAACCCGTATTCTTTATGAGAGCCACCTGTGAATGCATCAAAAAAAACACCTCCTTGGATCTTTCGCCCGACTTCTATGGAAGATGCTTCTCATCTCATGCAATGGTTATCGGATCCGGCTGTTTTACAGGGGTTTCCAATGATCGATATGAAAGAAGTGGAAGATGCCGTCCGCATTTGGGTCAGCTACTCGCGCATTCAAGCGGGTCTGACCGTTGAACTCAATGATGAACCTTGTGGAATGGCAAATCTCTACATTCAACCCTATAAAAAATTAGCCCACACATGCCTCTTTTCAATCATCATTAAAGAAGAGTATCGAGGCAAAGGATTGGGATCGACCCTTCTTCGGAATCTCATGAAGCTTGCCAAACATCGCTTTGGGATTGAAATCCTTCATTTAGAAGTATACCAGGGAAATCCCGCTAAAAAAATCTACGAACGGTTGGGCTTTAAAGAGTTTGGATCGCAGTCCCATTTTATTAAAGAAAACGGGAAGTATTTAAGTAAAATTTTCATGCAGAAGAACCTGTAAGGACTATATGGCAGGCCATAGTAAATGGGCAAATATTAAGCACCGCAAGGGACGTGCAGATCTCATTAAGGGAAAACTCTTTTCCCGAGTGACTAAGGAAATTATTAGCGCCGTTAAACAAGGGGGTCCAGACCCGAAAGTAAATCCCAAATTGAGACTTGCTCTGATAAAAGCGCGTGAGGTGAATTTACCAAATGATAATATTGAAAGAAATATCAAAAAAGCAAGCAGTGCAGATCAGGCGGATTTTTCCGAATTGACATACGAGCTCTATGGGTATGGGGGAGTTGGAATTCTTGCAGCAATGATGACGGATAACAAAAACCGAGCCTCTTCTGAAATGCGGATCGCAACGAATAAGAAAGGGGGGACAATTGCAACACCTGGTGCTGTCCTCTTTAATTTTGATCGTAAAGGAATCATCGAAGTGTCTAAAAATAACGTAGTGGAAGATGAGCTCTTTCTGATCGCTTCCTCAGAAGGGGCGGAGGACTTTGCTGTGACAGAGGAGAGTTTTATCATTGTGACGGCCCCAGAACAGCTGTTCGAAGTCAAAGAAAAGCTTGATAGTAAAGGGGTGAAATGTGACGAGGCTAGGTTACAAATGATTCCTAAGAATTATATAGAATGCGATCCAGAGGCGCAAAAAGCCAATTTAGAGCTCATTGAATATATTGAGGGAATTGACGATGTCGACGAGGTTTATCACAATATGAACTTGGGTTAGGGACAGGGCAAAAATAAATGCTGCATTTTCGGCCGAGCGAGATGTCCTA
>CAMAVL010000129.1 GCA_945861735.1 Chlamydia trachomatis | reverse complement strand
TTATTCCGAAAACGATCCCGTATAGAAGAGTAATCAAAAAACAAACTCTCTATTTCTCGTTAGATTCATCCAGTCTGAAAATTATAGGTAACATCATGGGATAAACTCTTGACTCTCCTCAACCCCTAGTTATATAGAAGGTCTAATGTTATCAGTACAAGCGAGGCGTAATCTGTTAATTAAACGCTCTTCAGAACCTTCATACAACGCTTCTCCCATTTCAAAGGATAAAAATCCCCTTATAATCGCTTTCGTCCTTGAAAAATTCGCATCCGTAATCGACTTCTCCACGACAGAATCTAACATTGAATGCTCGATAATATCAGAAATGACAGTCTTTAAAGATTGATCTTCATAGTTTTCTGAAAGATTTAAGCCAATTAACACATTGACAATCCCTTGATTTTGAGTAGAAAGAGCTCCAAATTTCGCACGTCTACCTTCATGCGTTACTTCCTCTAAAATCTCATTCAAACTAAAGAGCATAATCGAATACTTCAGAGCGCCCTTCACTTCATTGGATCTAAATCTAAAATCAAAAGGCTCTTCTTGGGTCTTTTCTAATGCAGAAGAGAGCGCTTCCCTGCCTTCACGTATTTGAGCAAATGAAGCCACTAGAGTCGCGTTAGTGATTTGCGGATTATTAACCATCGCTAAAAAGGCCTCTAACTCGCTCTTTAAAGGCAATGTAGTCACTCCTGCTGCAGGTGCATTAACCGGACTTCTAAAAAACCAAGCTTTTACCCCATTCCAACACTTTTTAATACTTTCAATAATGCAACCAAGCCAAGATTTAATGCGACCCATGCAAGACGGTGCATTTGGGAGCTTAGCTCTCATATTTGGATCAACCGGACTCAAAGAACTCTGCTCTTTCCCAATGCCAGGTGGCACAGTAGAATGATCTGGAGCTATGTAATCGGGTGTTCCGACTCGTGAGGGGTTTAAATCTACCGTTGATATTGCCACAATCAAATCCCCTATGGTTAAAGTTAAAAAATAATTATAAGGCTGTTTGTTGTACACAAACAGCCCTAACTCAAAACTGGCGCCAAGCGTCTATATTCAACCACAAAACCCCTTCAAGCTCTTAGAGGACATTTTGCGGCACCGCGCCTGCTTAAGCGTCCTGCTGATTTGAACCTGACTCTAGAAACGTGAACAACTGAGCCAGACCTATCAGCTCATCGTCTGCCGGAGCGCCCTGCTGATTTGGACATGGCTGTACATCGTCTGCCGAAGCGTCCTGCTGATTTGGATATAGAATATTTGCCAATCTTTTAATAATAGTTAGGGAAACTTCCATCTCTGCCTCAGTGGCTCCCTCTACGCTGAAAATATTGATGGAATGCGCATTAATAATAAAATCTCTGATAACTATTTGAATATCTCCATCAGAGCAAGCTAGCTCGATCGCTCGTGTAAAGAAGGGCGACATCAGCTGCCCTGCTTCTTCTAATTTCAAGATAATCCGTCCAAGCTGAGATTCATCACCAAGGTCCAATCGCTCTTCAGAACCTAAAACACTTAACCCAGCTAAAGCAAAGAGAGGAAGGTAAACATAGTTAGGGGAATCCTTCAATTTAGTATTTCTCTCTTCGTTTGTCGTTGCACTTAATAATTCCCTTAACTCCAAGCGCATAATCGAATAACTTAAAGCGCCTAGAATATCTTCTCTTCTATCAATAACGAGACCTGACAAGTTTTGGGATACGTGAAGTCCCAACAGTGGGTAAATCTCTTCTTTAGCTCCTGGAATTTGATGAAATTCAGCACCTAACTGCTCATTACTCATGAGACCATCTTCAACCAGACCTAAAAAAAGCTTTAGCTCAGCCTTTAAAACGGCTGGAATCACTCTTGGAGGAGTTGGTGGCACAGCTCGGGTTCCACAAAACTTAAGCATCAATCTAGCACAGCAGTTTTTAATGCTTTGAATGAAACGACCAAGCCAAGATTTGATACGACCCATGCAAGACGGCGCACTTGGGAGTGGGCCCGCATTATTTGGAGCAGCAGGAGTTAAAGAACTCTGCTCTTGCCCAATGCCACGTGAAGCCACTGAACCCTGTAAGCCCTGTATTTCTTGTTGTGGAAAGCTAGAACCGCTTCTTTCTAATCCTGATATTGCCATAATAAAAACTCCTGTATTTGAATTTAAAATAAAGCATTAATTACATTCAGCAACAAATTAACTGATGTCAAATTGGATGCAATCCTAACAGACTGCTCCACATTACGACAAGAACGAAAATATTTATTCTAGTAATAAATAAAAACAATATAACTTATTGTTAAAAACAAGAAAAACAACCAAATTTCTTCTTGAAATTGTATTGCCATTACCTCATTATCTGAGGCTTTTAAACGAGGCAAACCGGTGTCTATTATTTTAGGTTCTCAATCCCCTCGAAGAAGGGAAATATTAAACTACTTCTCCCTTCCCTTTCAACAAATTCCTTCAAATTTTAACGAAGAAACCATCCCCTTTTTAGGAGATCCACACGCATATGTATTGGCTATTGCTCAAAAAAAGGGAGAAGAGCTCCTCAATCGATTTCCCAATGACCTAATTTTAACCGCTGATACAATCGTTTACTTTGATGGAAATGTGTATAACAAGCCAAAAGATAGAGGCGAGGCAACCCGATTTCTCTCTCTTTTGGCAGGTCAATGGCATAGTGTTTTTACAGCTTTGACGCTGCGCAGCAAAAACGGGGTCCACTTCGGCGTTGAAAAGACAGATATTTTGTTTAATCCTCTGAAGGACGAACAGATTCAAATTTATTTAGATCATTGCCATTTTTTAGACAAAGCAGCAGGTTATGCCATTCAACAAACAGGAAGTATCATTGTCCAAAAAATTAACGGCTGTTACTATAACGTAATGGGTCTTCCCATCAATTTGCTCAAAAGCTTACTATTAAAAGAAAATATCGACCTATGGCAGTACCTAAAATGTTAAACCTAGCTTTTTGCCTCTCTTTTTTATTAGCAATGCCTTTATCTGCAGAACCTGAAGACTCCTCCGCCCCCTCAATTCAACCGATCGAAGAGGTCGTCCCTCTGAATAAATTACATATCCTCTATTTGATGCAGAGTAAAGAGATCGACAAGTCGATCGACCTCTATCTGCAATACAAACAGCTTCTCGGCAGACACGATTTTGAAATTTTGCAGCAAATGGCGCTCATCATCTTAGAGATGGGAATGAGAAGCCAAGATCCCGAGCAGCAACTCATTAGCCTCTTTGGCTCGAGCATTGCAGGGATTTCCGCATCGATTGATATTTTAGAAGCTGGAATTATGAGCCCGCAGCCCCAAACGCAAATGGCAGCCATCCAATTTTTAGGTCGAATCCAAGATGACCGCTGCGATGAACTCCTAACGAAAGCGATGTCATCTGATTTTTTCTTTACGCGCATGGAAGCAGCGCATCAGTTAGCCATACGTAAAAGCCGCAATGCCGTTGGACAAATTGAATCGCTCATGTACAGGATCCCCCCTCAAATGCGGTTTTTCTTTCCTCAGTTTTTTGCTCTCATCGGAACCTCTGATGCGATTTCTCTCTTGCGCCAGATGATGGATGAATCGTTTCATATGACGCGCATTGAAGCCGTTTTAAGTGCCGCGCGCTTTGGCAGAGACGATCTCCTCCCCTCTATCCGCGCCCGAGCCACTCACGCCTCAATTGCAGAGCAAGAGGCCTGCGCTACGGCTCTTGGAATGTTAAAAGATTCCAAATCAGCACCTATGCTTAAAATCTTAAGCCAATCCCCCTCTCCAAATATCCGTCTTGCCGCACTAAAAGCGCGCCATGTCATTGGAGATGAATCGGCAAAAGAGGAAATATTAGAACTTGCTAAAACACATAATCTATTTGCAATCACAACTTTGGGCAGTTTACCCGGCTCCGAAAATTTCTTAAGAACATTGGTTGACTCACCTGATATCCAACTCCGTTTCAATGCTTCTTTAGCCCTTCTTCAGAGAAGAGATAGCCGAGCTGTAGCTTCGATTAAAGATTTTTTAATCCGCGATTCACGCGATTTGGGTTTTCAAATCCAATATTCTATCGGAAACTCCCTTCTTTCTTGGAAAGTAATCCCCTCTGCAATGCAGCATAACCAAGAGGGAACCTACGACATTGTTGCCTTTTCCTTAAGTGTTCGAGAACAGATGTTACGCGACTGCGTTGAACTTCCAGAAAAAGATTTTCTAGATATTGCAGCATTCCTTTTCGATGTGCGCCAAGGAGATCTCATTCCGCTTCTCGTTTCTCTATTAGAAAACGTCCAAACACCGAATGCAATCCATCTTCTACAAAAACACGCCCAGATCGCTGGATCTCCTTTAATTCGGACCTATTGCAATCTCGCTCTCTTTCGCCTTAAACTCATCCCAAAAGAGACTCTTCTAAATTGGATTACGTTAAAGAAAACAAATGAGATGATCCGCTTTCGACCCATGCTCCCATGGGATGTCCGTTCTTCTGAAAAAGCGAGCGCTTTTGAACTCACCCCAGAAGAGAATTCCCGTCTATTGATCGAATGTTACCAAACGCTCTCTCTTGAGCACGATGAGAAAGGGATCGATATCATCCTAGATGGATTAAAGACAGGCCACATTAAAAATCGCTCTGTGTTAGCTGGGCTCTTAATCCAAGCCATCCAGTAAAAAAACCACACGGAAACCGTGTGGTTTTTTTCTTAAAGGTCGAATGATTTAATTATTCTCATTTCCTAAAAACCCCGATGGAGCCTCTATCAAATTTTCTTCCCCAGAAGCTAGTGCTGAAGCATCCGTCAATAACTGAGCTTCGCCAACACCTCCAATTAAAGAAGATTCGTTACTGCCTGAAACTGTCTCCAGTTGTACAATTCCCTCATTTGTATGAACCGTTGTAGAATTTAGCTCTGAGGCTATAGCTGTTAATGGTACAATTTGTGGAGGATTGACTTGTTCCTGAGCCTTGGGAGCATGAGTGCGTCTCTCAAAAAAAGCGAGGAAACCTACCCAGCAGCTTCGAAGACTTTCTATAACCCGACTAAAACACTGACTCATTCGCGACGAAAAAGTTGTATTTACTTGGGGCACTGACCCCTCTCTTGACGAAGATGATTGAATAGTACTTTCCCCAAATTGAGGAGTTTCAATTATCATTCCCGTTTGTTGTTCTCTGTTTTGCGTGTCTGCTCCTGCAAATGGCTCTGGAGCTTGACCGTTACGTCCTATTTGTGATGCCATAGATTCCTCTATAAAATAAAATTTATTTGTTTTTTGACTTTTCCGAACAGAAACATATTAAATATTCAGATTGTATTAATGAAAGAGAAATTTACATTGAAGTCGGCCTGAAACTTGGAATTTGGACCGCGCCAAAGTCCAAGTTT
>CAMAVL010000128.1 GCA_945861735.1 Chlamydia trachomatis | reverse complement strand
GCCTGAAACTTGGATTTGGACCTGCGCGAAAGCTCCCGCGGATCGTCGATCATAAGTCGCAAAATATTAACAATATAGGGCGACTTATGATCGGCGATCCGCGGGGCTTTGGCGCGGTCCAAATCCAAGTTTCAGGCCGACTGCAGTATAAACAAAAAACGTGTTAATGCCTAAATGATTTTTATGTATACTGCAGTATAAAATGGCGGGAAGATTAATTTAAGGGAGCCATATGAGGGAAGATGCAATCAAGCTAGCAGATAGTTCTAAGGTGGTCACTAGATCTTCTTTGGCTTTTCTTTCGGGCACATTTATCAGTCGATTCACGGGTTTAGGGCGAGATATGTCGATGGCGTTTTGTTTCGGAAGCCATCCGGCGATCGCTGCGTTTATGGTTGCTTTTCGGTTTGCCAATCTCATCCGCCGCTTATTTGGAGAAGGGCCTCTCTCTTCTGGATTCATTCCCTATTTTGAAGGCATTCGTAAGGAATCGCCTGTTAGAGGGGCTCAGTTTTTTCGAGATCTATTTATCTCTTTAACTGTCTTTCTCTGTTTTTTCATTGGAGTCACAGAAGTGGCTCTAATTGCTCTTTGGAAATGGGGTCAGTTCACGGTGGAAAATAGAGAGATCCTCTACTTATCGATTTTGATGCTGCCGGGCATTGTCTTTATTTGTTTATTTGGGCTCAGTAGTGGGCTGTTGCAATGTGAGCGCAAGTTTTTTTTAACGGGTTTAGCGCCAGTTGCCTTTAATGTGGTCTGGATAGCTGCCGCCTGGTGGTTTAAGGATAGAGCTCCGTCGGAGGCGATGGCGTATTTATCTGGCGCTGTCGTGATTGCCTTTCTCATGCAGTGGGCGATGGTAGCTCCCCATACGGTGCGTTTTTTAAGGCACTTCTTGTCTTGGAAGGAGTGTGTTTCCGCTCAGCTCTTTTCTAAAGAGATGAGACAGGTGCTAAAGCCCTTTTTATTAGGGGTCATAGGAGTAAGCGCTGTTCAGATTAATTCTGCATTAGACGCTGTTTTTGCGCGCGCGGCTAGCTTAGAGGGACCGGCCTATCTCTGGTATGCGATTCGCCTTCAGCAGCTGCCCCTTGCATTGTTTGGGATCGCGCTCTCGGCAGCTCTGCTCCCTTCTTTGTCTCGGATGGTCAAGGATCATTTGGAAGAGTACAATCGTTTGATGAACTTTGCCTTTAGAAGAAGCTTTAGCCTCATCTTTCCCTGCACGATCGGCATTTTTGTTCTTGGGGCATCTGCTGTGAATTTAATTTATGGAAGGGGGGATTTTAGCAATGAGGCCACCTATCAAACGGTGATTTGTTTATTTGGCTATGGAATCGGACTTGTCCCTTCTGTCTTGTTATTGCTTTTGGCGCCCAGCTTCTATTCTAAAAAGAATTACGCCACTCCGATGAGAGGGTCTCTCTATGCTGTGATCCTTAATGCCTTGTTGAGTGCCTTTTTTGTATTTTCCTTGGAATGGGGGGCATTTAGCATTGCAGTTGCAACAAGCGTTAGTGCCTGGGTGAATTATTTGTACCTCTCCTATCATTCCTGTTCTATATGGGATAAAGAGCTGACACGTTCTTGTGTTAAAACAACTGGAGCTACCTTAATTGCTGGGGCTGTTACCCTGATGATTGGAGCAATGATTCTAGACGATCCGACGTATGGAATTCTTAAAGGAGGGGAGGGTGTTGTATTTGCACGCGCATTTTTCGTGCAGTTCCTCCAGTTTTTGGGCTTGGTGGGAACCTTTAGTCTCGTGCTTTTATCCTGTGCGTGGATGCTCAAGGCTCAGGATCTCCTAAGCCTTGTTGGTCTTGAGAATAAAAGGTCTTAAGCTGCTTTTCTTGTGTTTTTAATCTCTTTTTTCAAGATTTTAAACGACTGTCTACTTGGGATGTCTGTGAAATATTTTAAAAAGAGCTCTCTTTTACTCAAGAGGAGATCGTCAAATCTTTCTATTGCCTTTAAGCTGTCCCAGAGGCCTGTTCCAATGAGGTGCAAAGAGGAGTCTTCATCTAGCCATAACTCTAAATCGTGGCAGCCACAGTCTTTTGCCATTTTGTAGACTTCAGTCTCGATAAAGTGGATCGCTTTTTCTTCCAATCCTGATCTTATTTCGTAATTAACAATAATTCTATAATTTCTCATAAATCTCAATTTTTAATTAATCTATGCCTGTAATAGTAATTATTAGTTTAAAATTAATTGCATGTCAATAAAAAAAAGCAGCTCCCGGAAACCAGGAGCTGCTTAATAGACCTCTTTCGAAATTCCATTTGCTCGCTAAAATCGTTCTTTTTGGCATTTCCAAAACCATCTTTTTCGGCCATGTGCAAGCACATGGCTCTCAAAAGATGATTTTGGACCTGCTCAAAAATTATCGATTTTTTCGAGCAAAGCGAATTTCGAAAGAGGTCTAATGGCTCGTCAGGAGAAATTTTGCAACTCCCTCCTTCGTTTGTGTATAAAAAAAGCAGCTCCCGGAAACCAGGAGCTGCTTTTGTCTAAAAGGGGACTGTTCTGAAATAAGACTTAGCTATAGTGAGCTAAGAATTCGCAGATCAAAGGGATGTTCATCGGCAGGGGATGGTGGATCTGGTCAATACCAGGAGAAACGAGGAGCTGTCCAGAGGCTTTTTCTGCATCGAGGATAAGATATTCTGGAAGGGATCCCGCTGTATTTGCCAGACTTTGCTTGATGATTGGGATTTGCAGAGATTTTGATTTAATAGAAACTGTCATGCCTGGACGAACGAAGAAAGAGCGTCTGTCGACCTTTTTTCCGTTGACTTGGACGTGACCGTGAGCTACGAGCTGTTGCGCTGCAAAGATCGTAGGAGCAAGTCTTAGGCGATAGACGATATTGTCTAATCGGCACTCTAGGCGCTCAATAAAGAGGGATGGAGTGTTGCCCTTGGAACGTACCGCTTCTTGATAATAACGAACGAGTTGTCCTTGGGGGAGCATTCCGTAGATTGCTTTGAGTTTTTGCTGTTCTTCGAGTTGAACACCATAGTCAGATTTCTTTTTCCGTTTTGCACCATGAACCCCAGGAGGGCTCGCTTTGTGCAGAAGAGGGTTGCGTAGTCGTCCGAAAATATTCGCTCCAAAACGTCGAGCGATTCGGTTTTTTGGGCCTGTGTATCGAACCATTGTATCTCCTAATGAGTGAGCCGTAAGTGAAAAATTAAGTCTAAAGTAGATGTATGCTAATACAAGCATTCATTTTTGTAAATATCCTTGAAAAAATTAGCCGTTAAAAGATTTTTTTTAGAGCCCGAAAGCCGGGTTCTGTCCACTTTATATTTGAAAGGGAGCGGTGAGACCATTGCTTCAAAAGTCTGCTATGCGCTATACTAGCCTACCTTGACAAAGTCACATTAGACAAGACTTTTTGTCTAATGTGACTTTGTCAAGCTACATCTTAAAAGCATTTGAGAGGTCTTTATGGAGTCGCATTCTGTTTTAGCTTACTATATTTTTACATCAATCGCAGATCCTCATGCAGAAGTAGCTAAGCATAAGGCCTTCATTTCAGAGAACGACATTAAGTGCCGGATTTATATTTCTGAAGAGGGGATCAATGGGCAGATGAGTGCATCGGTTGCAGGTAGTGAGGCCTATATGCAGTGGCTTAAAAGCGATCCCAGGTTCAGTGGGATTGTGTTTAAGATCCACCCTTGTGTTGAGCATGTCTTTCCACGGGCAATTGTCAAATACCGCAAGCAGCTCGTCGCTTTAGATCAAAAGGTGGATCTTGCCTTGACGGGAGAGCATGTTTCTCCACAAAAATGGAAAGAGCTACTTGACGCCGAAGATGAAAACATTTTACTCTTAGATGTGCGCAATGATTATGAATGGGAAATTGGCCGTTTTCAAGGGGCTGATTTACCAACTCTTGAGCAGTTCCGTCTCTTTCCAGAATATGTTACTAAATTGAAAGAGGAATGGGATCCTGAAAAAACAAAGGTGATGATGTATTGCACAGGCGGAATCCGGTGTGAGCTTTATTCCGCTTTAATGAAAAAGGAAGGATTTGAAACCATTTATCAGCTGGATGGGGGTGTGATTAATTATGGGTTGCAAGAAGGAAGTGATCATTGGAAGGGAAAATTATTTGTTTTTGATGATCGGATGGCAGTTCCTCTTAGTGAAGAGCCAACAGAAATAATTAGTCACTGTCACAAGTGTAACGATCCATCGGACACCTATTACAACTGCGCGAATATGGACTGTAATAAGATGTTTTTGAGTTGTTCTAGTTGCGCAGAGGGGATGAAGGGATGCTGCTGTGAGACATGTCAAGTGGGTCCGCGGGTGCGCGTGTTTGAAAAAATGGAGAGGCCTAAACCGTTTCGCCGCAAGCATCTTTCCGAGTTCGCAACTGTTTAATGAGTTTTAAGATCCTTTCCTGCGTGTGATCGAGAACGACGGTAAGTCCTGGTTTGATTCCGGCTTCAGAGAGTTCAAAGGCTTTCATTGTATTGCAAATGCGCCCGTCGAGTCTCACTCCAATGCCTGTAATATTTACCATATTACCCCAGTCGCCGAACATTTTAAGTGTGAGTTCACAGGCTGTGATGATAAAGAGGATCTCTTTATCGCGGTTTTGATCGGCGATTTCAAAAATTTTTTCGCCAATATAATGGATCGTTGGAATAAAGAGGGGAATGATATTTTTTTCAGGGAGCGCATGGACGGCCTTTCCGATAAAACATTGTTGGCAGATCGGATTGGTTAGATCGTGGATGCAATCAGGGGTAAATCGCTTGGATGGGCATTCAAGGGGTTTATGGCAATAGGAGAAACCGACAACGACAAGCGCCTTTGGGTTATCTAATCGCTTTTGAAATTCTTCTACTGTTTTACAGCCGTAGAGGAAGAAATCATCATCTCTTAAGAACGATTGCTTTCGAAAAGCGGATTTGAGAAAATTGTAGAGATAAAATAAAGGCCGTTTGAAAAAATAACGGGGCAGGATCCGATGAGTGTCGTGCTGGATGATGTATTTTAAGCTTTTCCACTTGAGTCCTTTTGCCGTATCAGGTGTGATCCCTGGCATTTGAGGCAGATGGGAGAGGATTTTTAAGGGGTGCTCTAGTGCACTGCGTTTCGCTTGTGCATCCCAAGCTTTTTTGGAGTCTTCGAAGGTGGATTTGGAATCAAAGAATTTGGACATGATCTAATTAGACCTCTTGCGTAACCCAGGGTTCGTCGATTTTCGGGATTATTTTGGCCGATTTTCGACTTAAATTTGGGGGGTAATATATACTGCAGTCGGCCTGAAACTTGGATTTGGACCTGCGCGAAAGCTCCCGAGGATCGTCGATCATAAGTCGCAAAATATTAACAATATAGGGCGACTTATGATCGGCGATCCTCGGGGCTTT
>CAMAVL010000127.1 GCA_945861735.1 Chlamydia trachomatis | reverse complement strand
CTTTGTCAAGCTATACCCAACTGGGTCAGCAACTTGGAATTTGGACCTGCGCGAAAGCTCCCGCGGATCATCGATCTTAAGTCGCCCCATATTAACAATATGGGGCGACTTAAGATCGACGATCCCCGGGGCTTTGGCGCGGTCCAAATTCCAAGTTGCTGACCGAGTTGGGTATAACACAACACCTCTAAAAAAACACCTATTGTTTTTATACAAAAAAAACCTTACAAGAAGTCTGTATGCACAAGAGGCGGGGGCGTGACAAGCGCTTAGTTCCTCGCGCCTGTCACCTCGAAATTGTTCCAGCGCATTTTTGTGCAAAATACAGCTCGGAAATCGCCCACACAAAAGAGGCCTCCAAAAAACGCGGTGACAGGCGCGAGGAACTAAGCGTTTGTCACATCTCACACAAGGAGTCTCTACCATGCGCCTAAACTTAGGATACCAAGCTCTAATCGCGCTCCTTGCAGGAGTCTTTGCTGGGCTGTTTTTTGGACCCTACTGCGAGGTGCTCAAACCCGTTGGCGACAGTTTTTTCATCCTGCTCCAGATGGTTGTCATCCCCTATATTCCTTTTTTGTTAATGCATGGACTTGGCTCTTTAAATTCAGAGATTGCAAAAAAAATCTTTAAAAGAGGTTGGTTTTTTCTTGTGATTCTTTGGGGCGCAACTCTTGCAGTGATCTACTTAATTATTTATTTAATCCCATCGTCAGATCTAGCCTTCATTGAAAACCTCAATGAACGGGGTCAAGGAGGTGTCTCAGGCCTTATAAAAACCGCACTCCCTGAAAATTTTATCGCCGATTTATCATCAAATATCATCCCGGCAATTACGATCTTTGGGCTCATTGCAGGCGTTGCGATCATGCAACTCAAACAAAAGCAACCCCTCTTAAATTTATTAGAGCGGGCAAATGCCATGATTGAAAAAATTTTGGATTGGATAGCCAAGATATCTCCCATTGCTATTTTTGCTCACGTATCCGTTGCTTTAGGAACTGTCCGCTTTCAAGATCTAGCAAAGGTGGAATTTTATGTGTTCATTTATATTGCAGGGGCTCTATTTCTAACACTCTGGATTCTTCCCGTTATCTTAACAAGCCTGACGGACTTCTCCTATAAAGACGTGCTCCGAGAGTATAACTTAGTGTGCTGGATCCCCTTTGCTACAGCAATGCCCACATTAGCCTTTCCGTTTATGTATACCGCATTAAAACGCTTATCGCATCGCTATGAAATTAAAAGCTCCTCATTTCACAGAACTGGACAAACCGTCTTACCCCTCTCTTTTACCTTTGCACAGGTTGGAAATCTTTTTATTCTCATTTTTATTTTTTTCCTCTCTTTTTATACACGTCACCCCCTTGTTGAATCTGAAAAATTAGCGCTTCCCTTTTTAACTTTCCCTCTCTCTTTTGGAACAAGCTACTCCTCGGTTTCTGCTGCCTCATTTCTCATTAACACAATGCACTTTCCAGATTCTGCTTTTGGTTTATTCCAACTCACCTCCACAATGACGATTAACTTTCAAGTATTAGTCAGCGTATCGAGCATTTTAATGCTTACAATTTTAGTTATTACATCCTATTACGGACTATTGAAAATCAAATGGCATTACTTAATCACCCACCTATCCCTTGCCATCGGCATTTTCTCCGTTCTTGTGATCCTCCTTAAAAGTCAAATCCATGTAGAAGACAACTTTAAAAACCTCTATAACAACCTCAAAATGCCGCCTAACTTATCTGCAAACTTAAAAGTTACTGTCAATCCTCCTGAAAAGTTGGGTGCGGATACCAATCCACTAGATCTTTTGAGATCTATTTTAGAAAAGGGGGTATTAAGGGTTGGTTACAGTACAGTCGACATGCCCTTTTCTTACTTAAATAAAGAAGGAGACTTAGTCGGTTACGATATCGCTTTTGCACATCAACTCGCAATTGACCTAGACTGCTCACTTGAACTGATTTTATTAAATTACGACCATCTGATCGAAGAGCTTAACGAAAATAAGTATGATATCGTGATGTCGGGCATTGTGATGGATGAAGAACGCTTGCGTTATATGGATTTCGTCCAACCCTACCTCGAGCAAAACACCGTTGTAGTCACTCCCCTAAAAAACAAAAAGGCCTTTGAAAACTTGGAAAGGCTCCAAGAGCGCACGGATTTAAAAGTAGGCGCTGTCGGGGCTTATCAAGGGGTGGCAAAACGCAGATTTCCTTTGGCGACTTTCGTGCCCATGGATAGCATAGACCCTTTTCTGGAAGGCCAGGCCGATGTCTTCCTCTGGCCTTATCTCTCAGCATTTATCTGGAGTCTCGATCACCCAGAGTACACAGTACTCGACTTCAATTTCCAGTTGGGAGAAAAATATCTTTCCTACCCAGTTAGAGGAAAATCGATTACTTGGCTAAATTTCGTTCAAAATTGGCTGACTCTTAAAAAAGAATCTGGCTTTACAGACCAACAGTACAACTACTGGATCAAGGGAGAGCCCATCTCCCAACTAGAACCTAGATGGAGCATCCTGCGCAACGTTTTACACTGGGTAGATTAAAATCCTTTTGGTATAATCCTTGGATATGACCCCAAAAATCGCCATCATCATCCTCAACTGGAATGGAAAAAAAGACACTCTAGAGTGTCTAAAATCCCTCAAAAAAATCAACTACCCTAACTATGAAACAATCCTAGTTGATAATGGATCCACCGATGATTCGGTGCTGCATATTCGAGAGCAATTCCCCTCTATTACACTCATTGAAAATAAAGAAAACTTAGGCTTTGCAGAAGGCAACAATCGGGGCATTCGCTATGCCCTTAAAAAAGGGGTTGATCTCATTTTTCTATTAAACAATGATACTGTAATCGATCCCGATATTTTAAATGCCTTTGTCAAAACCTTTCAACTAAACCCTGAAGCCGGAGTGTTAGGCGCCAAGATCTACTTATTCGAAAAACAAGATACTTTAGATCATTTTGGAGGCAACTGGAATTCCTCTAGAGGAGCCTTTGATTTCGTTGGAAGTAAACAGCTCGATGATCACGCCTCTTGGGAGGTTCCTCAAGAGATCGATTATGTCTGCGGGGCTGGCATGATGATTTCAGCAAACGTCTTTAAAGCCATCTCACTTCTTGAAAAAGACTTCTTTCTCATTTGGGAAGAAGCCGATTTCTGCTTTAGAGCAAAAAAAGCCGGCTTTAAAGTGCTCACATGCCCGTCTGCTAAAATCTGGCATAAAGTCTCCGCCTCTTTTTCTAGCAAACCCCACTCGACCTACTTTTGGTGGCGCAATCGCCTTCTGTGGATCAAACGCAACTGCACAAAGAGAGAACAACTTAAGCTCTATATCACTATTCTGATCCCGTCAATCCTTCATTTATATAAGATGCAGCTGCTCACACTGCTGCAACTTTTCTTCAAACGCACGCTGACTCCTCAAAAAAATCATCAAAAAAAGAGAGCCTACCTTATTAACAATCGAGCAGCGCTACAAGGCGTCCACGACTTTTTTTTCTCTCGATTTGGAAATGCTCCTGCATGGATTTATACAATTCCATCCGAATGAATTTGACTGTACTCCCATAAATTGTTATAAAGGAGACAGGTATACTGTGAGCGCTTAATTTTTTGCATTTTGAGCTATACTGCAGTCGGCCTGAAACTTGGAATTTGGACCGCGCCAAAGCCCCGAGGATCGCCGATCATAAGTCGCCCTATATTGTTAATATTTTGCGACTTATGATCGACGATCCGCGGGAGCTTTCGCGCAGGTCCAAATCCAATTTTCAGGCCGACTGCAGTATATATATAGAGGAATTTTATTATGACCTTTATTAAGGCTCAAGCTGGAATGGCAAAAAGGCTTCGGTAAAACATGAAAAAATACGTCTTCAAGCCCTATAGCAACATTCTTCCCGAGCTTTTTCAAAAAGAAAGGGGAAGAATTGAACCTCATTTGAACAAGATTTTATCTATTGAACATATAGGAAGTACTGCAGTTCCTGGCTTAGGCGGCAAAGGAATCATCGATATCGCAATAGCCGTCAATAAAACCGATATGGATTCAACATCCAAGCAACTTCAAGACCTCGGATATGAATTCAGACCTGCTTTTAGCACTCCCAATCGTTTCTATTTTATAATCTATTTGCCTGATCCAGAAGAAGAAAGCCGAAGGTATCACATTCACTTGACATATCCTGAAAATAATGAATGGAAAGAGTTCATTGCATTCAGAGATTACCTTAGAAGTCATCCAGAAGAGCTCCAAGAATATGCGGAATTGAAGAAACAAGCTGCATTTGAAGCGAATCATGAAGGAGCTCGATATCGGAAACTCAAGGAACCTATGTTTAAGAAAATCAGCTCTCTAATGAAAATCACTCTCTCCAAAGCCACTAAGAAAGATAAAGATACGATCCAAAACCTTGGCCGTTTCTACGTATATGAAATGTCGAGATATTGCGGTTTTTTACCAGATTGGGAGACTCCGCCTAATGGCCTTTTTGAATGTCGGGATCTCAGCTCTTACTGCGAAGAGTCAGAGCGGCATGCATTTTTAATAAAGGTGGATGGAGAATTGGCTGGATTTGTTCTGATCAATAAAATTGGAAGCACCCCGGATGTTGATTGGAATATAGGCGAATTTTTCGTCGTTTCGAAATTTCAAGGAAAGGGCGTCGGACGTCATGCGGCAGAACAAATCTTCAATCAATTCCCTGGGACTTGGGAGACTGCGCAAATGCCAGAAAACAAAGCCGCCATAGGCTTTTGGGAAAGGGTTGTGACTCACTACGCAAATGGTCAATTTGAAAAAACCCCCAAGACCATTGCTAAGTTGGAACCACACTCAATGATTGTTTTAAAATTTAAGTCTCAAGGAGTCACATGAATTCGTTTATTGACCTATCGAGGGAATTGCAAAACTCCATTTGATACCCAAATTTGCGCTTTTAACGTCGGATTCGGATTTTTCGCAAATCGCCTATGTCCAATAGGATATGTCAATTTGCGAAAAACCGAACCGACATTAAAATCATCAACTTTGGGTATCAAAGCTTCAGTTATGCAACTTCCTCTATCAATATACACCCATTTTAATGAGGTTTGTGTTTTAGCTTGACAAAGTCACATTAGACTTCTTGCATAACCTGCTTTGTTTGGAAAAATCGAAGATTTTTTTGCCATTTAAAATCCTATCGATTAAGACATACACGCAGTGTAGGCGAATCGACAGGGTTTTAAATGGCGAAAAAAGATCGATTTTAACAAGCAAATGAGGTTATGCAAGATGTCTATTAGACAAAAACTTTTTTTGGCGTGAAAGCCTAAGCGGTTCGAAGATCGCAAATGGGGTTGTATTGGCCAATACTAGCCCCGTGCGACCGGTATGTCGCTAATCTAGAGGGTGAAAGTCCCTTACGGGCTCTAGTAAGGAGAACCATTAGAGAAGGCAAGGGTGTCCATCGCGAGGTGGAATCTGAAGAAAGCCGTACACAAAATGCTGACCTGACGAACAGGAAG
>CAMAVL010000126.1 GCA_945861735.1 Chlamydia trachomatis | reverse complement strand
CCTACCTAGTCGGGAAGAATACTGTTGATGCGATGCATGCAACAACAGAACAACACCGCTAGGTCATAGTGATCATGAACCGCCGTATACGGTTCCGTACGTACGGTGGTGTGAGAGGACGGGAGCTGAAAGGCTCCCTCCTACTCGATCGTGCGATCTTCGACCCCCGGGAGCTTTGACGCTCAAAAAAAGTCTTGTCTAATGTGACTTTGTCAAGGTAGATTCATCGCCGCCGCTTCATCCGCAATCCAGAGAGCCGGGTGCTCTTGCGTGCCAACTTTTTGAATAGGAAAGAGATCCGATTCATCGGGAGTGGAGAGTACTTTAGCCAAGGTGAATTTTTTAGACGCTCCTAGGACGTAGATGGCAATATGGGAGGCGTGGTTGATGCATTCAAAGGTCATCGTCATTCGCCAGCATTTTTTCTCTGGGATGAAATTGGCTATGACTAAGCGATCCCTTACCTTTAATCCTTCGGTATGGGGAAAGAGAGAGGCTGTATGGCCATCTTCACCCATGCCGAGGAGAATGAGATCGAAGGGTTTGCCTTTTAAGACATCTCGAATGGTTTTTTCATATCTAAGCGCATTTTCTTCAATGTCATCTTCTGCATGCATCCGATAGATCTGACCTTTAGGGATCCCCATTTTGTCGAGGCCAGCATGCATTGCCATTCTGTAGTTGTTATCGGGATGATCGGGTGGGATAGCGCGTTCATCGCTCCAGAATAGATGCACTTTGGACCAGTCGATCTCTTTGGCATGGATCCCTATTGTAAGATAGTCAAAGATGGCTTTTGGTGTGGATCCACCCGATAGGGCGACAAAAAAATGGCCATGATTTGCAATTGCGGACTGAGCGATGGAAATGAAGTGTTTGACACAGAAGGTAATGGTGGTGGTGTAGTCTCCTGGAATAATGAGGTCTCTGCGTGTATCCCAAGGACGAGATTGAAAGGTGTCAATTAACATAAAGACACCCCTTCCATTTGTTTGACGAGGTTGAGGACGCTGACAAAGTGCTCACTTGTTCCTCTATGGTAGATTTCTTTCACGAGGGAGTGTCCAGCTTCTACCTTAGAACAGAGAAATTTACAGGGCATTGCACACTCGGTTGGAGTGGAAATATTTAATGTAATTTGTTCAATGATTTCCAAATTGCGATTAAATGAGAAATGCTCATTTAACGTTGTGAAGATCTCAGTTGACAGGATGAGCCCGGGAGGTAGGTGCTCGCAGGTCATTGGAATCATGTTGATTTCTAGAGAGGAGTCTTTCGTCTGATAAACAATTTGGAAGTGATTTTTGTCTGTAGAGGTGATCTTTTGGAATTTCCAGTCGAGTTGACAGGCGAGCCATGCTTGTAAGTAAAAGGATTGGATCGGTGTATGGGAAAAGAACGTGGACGTTTTTGCGTTATAGGTAATATTAATCCTCTTTGCTCTTTTGATTTTCTCTAAGCTTTCGCTCTCATAAAAGGTGGAGGATAGGATGTCTCTCCAGCTTTCAATGCGCGCCCAATTGAGATCGGCAATATCAATGGATGATTTTTCCCGCATTTCAAGGATTTTTTTTGTAAAAAGAGGGAGGTTGTTCGTGGATTCTGAATCAAAAATGAGGCGGTTAGAGAATTTTTCAAGTTGATTAAATAATTGGACATCATGGCAGGGATCTTCAGCCCACGCCAAATACACGGGAAGGTCTGGAAGAATATGAGGTAAAATCACAAAAGGGATGCGCTCTTGGGATGCCCCGCCAGCTTCTAATCGAATAAAATCGCAGACAACGTCATATTCTCCTTTATTTGCAGACTGGATCGAAACTTCCGTTGTGAGATAGTCTTTTTCAGATTGGGTGTTGAGAGTTACAAAAATGACACGCGCTGGGAATTTTTTGATGACGTTATTTGCCAGTCGTTGAATATACGGGGATCTATGATCTGTGTGCGTATAAAAAATGAGGTTGAAAAGAGAGGCCCGTGTTGCGTGCGTCGTTTGAATGGATTCCCAAATCTCATTGAGTTTTTTTTGGATATTAGCGGGTTGAATGATTTGAGGTGTCGCGGTCATTAGATCAATCTCCACTTTCGGTTGTCTTTAGCGAGCAGATCATCGGCTTCTTGTGGCCCCCAGGTGCCGGATTGATAATTGGGGCATTCTGTTGCGGATTTATTGTTCCAGTATTCTAGAATAGGCGTTAATAGGCGCCAAGAGTTAAAGACCTCATCTTGTCTTGCAAAAAGGGTTTTATCGCCTAAAATGCAATCGAGAATTAGGCGCTCATAGGCCTCTGGTGGACTCATCCCAAAATAGGATTCATAGTGGAAATCCATTTTAACAGCTTGGATCGGATTACTAGGGCCTGGGACCTTGCAGTTAATTTTTAAAGAAGTCCCTTCATTGGGTTGGATCCGGATCGCAAGGACGTTAGGCTCATTGTGTTTTTCTGGTGTTTGAAATAGAACACTCGGTGGATCTTTAAAAATGATTGCAATTTCCGTGCTCCGTTTAGGCATTCTCTTTCCACCTCTTAAGTAAAAAGGAACCCCTGCCCAGCGCCAATTGTCGATAAATAAGCGCAGCGCCACGTAGGTTTCAACAGAAGAGGTTGGAGAGACATTTTTTTCCGATTGGTAACCAATAACCGGTTCCCCGTCGACGAAGCCGGGTGCATATTGTCCTCTCACAACACAGTGTTCTAAATCAGAGGGCTGAAAAGGGCGGATGGCTTGTAATACTTTGACTTTTTCATCATGGATTGCGCCGGCCAAGAGACTGACAGGGGGTTCCATCGCCACAAGGGAGAGGAGCTGCATCATGTGATTTTGAACGATGTCTCGCAACATTCCTGCCTCTTCCCAAAAAGCGCCACGCGATCCGATTCCGATATCTTCAGCGACTGTAATTTGGATATGGTCGATGTAGCGGTTATTCCAAAGGGACTCAAATAGGGAATTTGCAAAGCGGAAAATTAAGATGTTTTGAACTGTTTCTTTCCCGAGATAATGATCGATCCGATAGATCTGATCTTCTCTTAAGAAGTGTAAGAGTTCTTTTTGAAGTTTTCGTGCACTTTCAAGGTCATCTCCAAACGGTTTTTCAATAATGACATGAGACCACTTATCTTCTACTTTTTCAGCATCGTAGACAAGACCTGCTTGATGGAGTTTTTCACAAATGGAAGTAAAGAAGCTCGGTTGGGTCGCAAGATAAAAGACTCGATTGCCTTTGGTTCCGAGTTTTCTATCGAGTTCGAGTAACAAGGTGTTGAGTCTTTCATAGCCTTCCGTTTCATGAAACTCTGAAATGTGATAAAAAAGATGTTCTTGAAAGTCTTTCCAAAGCGCTTCATCCAGGGGTTTTGTGCGAGAAAAGCTGATGACCGCTTGTTTCATCTCATCGCGGAACTGTTCATGCGTTTTTGATCTGCGGGCAAATCCGACGCAGGCAAACTGAGCGGGAAGCTGCCCTTCTTTTGCGAGGTTATAGAGAGCTGGCAGAAGTTTGCGCGCAGTGAGATCCCCGCTAGCTCCTAAAATCACCAAAATACAGGGGTCAATGAATCGGGTAGAAACGCCAGGTTCTTGTAATGGATGGGCAAATGAGGTGTCTTCCATAAGGTCTCTTTGGTTATGAGGTGAGTTTATTGTTATGAAACCTGAAAATTGTTTTTGCTCCAAGCAGAATCTATCGGATAGAATCCAGGTACGTTTGCAAAATGGTCGATGCTGCGAGTGTATCGACGTGGGCCGTTCTTTTTTTGCGGTTAAGCCCACTATCTTTTAAAAGGCGATCGACTTGTACGGAGGTAAGCCTTTCATCCCAATAAATAATTGGACAAGAAAAAACAGCTTCTAAATGAGTCCCAAAAGCTTTCACTTTAAGTGCCATATCTCCCTCTTTTCCATTTAAAAGAAGGGGAAGTCCAATGATGATTTTTTCGATCTTCCCATATCGGGCAACTTCGATTGCAATTGCTTTAATCGTTTCTTCGGGTTTTTTGCTTGCAAGGATCATTCCGATGGGGAGTGCCATGCAGTGTCTTTCGTCTGAGATCGCAAGTCCAATCCGTACCGTTCCAAAATCGATTCCAAGTAGTCTACCCATGCAGTTATTTCTTCTTTTCTTGTATCATCATCGCAATAAAATCGCGAAATAAAGGATGGACAGATGTGGGTTTAGATTTAAATTCTGGATGGAACTGAACCCCTATCATCCAAGGATGATCAGCAATTTCTGCAATTTCACAAAGATGACCCTCTTCCAAGGTGCCGGACAAGATCAATCCCTTTTCTTCGCATAGATCTTTGTAGAGATTATTAAATTCAAAACGGTGGCGATGTCTTTCGCTGATGCGCGTTTCTCCATAAGATTTTGCGGCTTTAGAGCCGGGTTTTATCAAGCAATTAAAAGCACCAAGACGCATCGTGCCTCCCAAATTGGTCACTCCCTTTTGTTCGCTAAGTAAAGAAATGATCGGATGAGAGGTGTTGGGATCCATTTCTGTTGAGTTCGCATCTTGTAATCCTAGAACGTGTCTTGCAAATTCAACGCAGAGCACTTGCATCCCAAGACAGAGTCCAAGGTAGGGGATTTTCTTTTCTCTGCAATATTTTGCAGTCATGATTTTCCCCATCCATCCCCGCTCGCCAAATCCACCAGGAACGAGATATCCATCGCAGCCGCCAATCGTATTTTCGATATCTCCATTTTCTAAGACCTTGTCTGACTCAAAACGGCGGATTTCAATCTCTACTTGATTGGCAATCGCTCCATGGTGGAGTGCTTCAAAAACCGATTTATAGGCATCTTGGTGCTGAATGTATTTTCCGACAATGCCCACAACGACTTTTCCCTTAGGATTGAGTACATTGTGGATCATCGCATTCCATTTGGAAAGATCGGGCTTACCCTTAGGTAACCCTAGCATCTGGCAGATTTTTTCATCAAGCCCCTGCTGATTCAATGTAACAGGTACTTCATAGATACTTGATGTCACATCAGGAATGTCGATTACCCCTTCTTTCGGAACATTACAGAAAAGACTGATTTTATCTTTAATTTCCTCAGATAGGCTCTCTTCACAGCGACAGAGGATCATATCGGGAATAATGCCAATTCCGCGCAAAACTTGAACGGAGTGTTGGGTAGGCTTGCTTTTCACCTCTCCTGCCGCCGCTAAATAAGGAACATAGGTCAGGTGGATATTTAAACACTCTTTGGGTCTTTCATAGCGAAACTGGCGGATCGCTTCGAAGAAGGGGAGTGACTCGATATCTCCAACGGTTCCGCCAATTTCGACAAGCAATACATCGAGGTCATTTTGCTGATTGGCATTTTTTAAAATGCGGTGTTTAATTTCATCGGTAACATGAGGAATGACTTGAACGGTTTTACCTAAATAATCTCCCCGTCTTTCTTTTTTGATCACGGTGTCGTAAATTTGTCCAGACGTGGCATTTGATAGAGCAGATAGGGGTGCATTGCAATAGCGATAGTAGTGCCCAAGATCCAGATCTGTTTCTGCGCCATCATCCGTGACGTAGACCTCTCCATGCTGGAAGGGATTCATCGTTCCCGGATCCACATTGAGGTAAGGATCGAGTTTTAACATTCCCACTTTTAATCCGCGACTCTCAAGTAGCATCGAAATAGAGGCGGCGGTCAATCCCTTTCCTAAAGAGGAAACAACCCCTCCACTGATAAAAATATATTTTGGTGGCATAAAGTACCCAAGTTGTCAAAAAGAGTATTTTAATCGGTTGGGTCTTTAAAAGACAATGGAGGGAATTGCAAAACTCCATTTGATACCC
>CAMAVL010000125.1 GCA_945861735.1 Chlamydia trachomatis | reverse complement strand
AACAATATGGGGCGACTTAAGATCGACGATCCCCGGGGCTTTGGCGCGGTCCAAATTCCAAGTTGCTGACCGAGTTGGGTATATGCAAGAAGTCTATTTCATTTCGGCACATGAAAAGCTTGCTGCAGTAACAGCATCAGCCCTGAGGTGAACATTTGGACAGAGATGAGCAGGATGAGCATTCCTCCCAGCTTTTGGCAGGCTGTGAGCCCCTTTTGCCCAAGCAAATCTTTGATATTGGCCGAGGCTAGCAGAATGAGGGTGGTGGGGATCCAAGCGGCTAAAATCACTCCAATCATCATCCAGGGGCTATTCGTCTGTTCTGCAAAAATCATCACCGAAGCAATCGCTCCAGGTCCTGCGATGATCGGAATTGCGAGCGGCACAATGAAGGGCTCACTACGAGGGGATTCTGCTTTTTTATCTGAATTTCTTGGGAAAATCATCCCAATTGCAATAATAAATAGAAGGATGCCACCTGCGATCCCGATAATGGGATTTGAAATTCCAAGAAGGCTCAAGACAGGATCCCCAAAAAAATTGAATAAAATCAGGATAAATAGGGCGATGAGGAGTTCTCGAAAGATGATCCGTCTTTGTTTTTTTGCATTAAATTTCGAAAGTAGGGCAATAAAAAAGGGAACGTTGCCGATTGCATTTAAAACGATGAATAGGGAAAAGGCTGTGGTAAAAAAGGACATGGAGAGCTCTCGCTGGTTTTCTTATACCCTAGATGATAGTATCTTTTTTTTCAAAATCTTCTTGGCGCTTGATCTAGACTTCCATTCATGGCATACTCTTCATCCTTATGTCAGATCAAAAAACATTTAAGGTAGCAACACTTGGCTGCCGCACCAATCAGTATGAATCGCAAGCCTATGCCGATCAGCTCAAAACAATGGGGTATCGGGAGGCTCTCGATGGGGAAGAGGCGGACCTTTGCATTGTTAATACATGCACAGTAACCGAATCTGCCGATAGCTCATCCCGTCATCGGATCCGTCACTTAAGCCGTCAGAACCCAAATGCCAAACTTGTCGTCACGGGCTGCTTGGCAGATAGGATCCCATCTGAAATGCATGAGGTGAACCTTGTTGTCCTCAATAAAGATAAAGAAAATTTATTGTCTTTCGTCTTTCCAGATGAAGAGATCCCTGAATTTGCAATCGATCAATTTGCAGGCCATACGCGCGCTTTTGTGAAGGTTCAAGACGGATGTAACTCCTTTTGCACTTATTGTATTATTCCCTATGTGAGAGGCAGATCCAGATCGCGCAAATTAGAAGAAATTTTACAAGAGATCCGCGGCCTTATTGTAAATGGATATAAGGAAGTTGTTTTAACAGGAATTAATATCGGAGATTTCGACGGAGCTGTAGAAGAGGGGACCCCTCCTTGTCGCTTGAACGATCTTGTGCGCGCAGTTGATGCACTTCCAGGGCTTCATCGTTTGCGGGTGTCCTCCATTGATCCAGATGAGATCGATGAGGATTTGTCGGGGGCGATTTTAGAGGGACAAACAACCTGTCATTCGATGCACGTGGTGCTTCAGTCGGGCTCAAATGTTATTTTAAAACGGATGAATCGCAAATACACTAAAGAGATCTTTATTGAGACGGTAGAGCGTCTGAAAACAGCAGATCCCGATTTTACATTTACGACAGATGTCATTGTCGGCTTTCCAGGAGAGAGTGAGTTAGACTTTCAAGATACGCTCGATCTCATGCGGCGCGTTCAGTTTGCTAAAGTGCATATGTTCCCTTACAGCGAAAGAAAAAGAACGAAAGCTGCCTCCTATCCGAATAAAATATCCCCGGAGCTCATGGCGATGCGCAAGCAAAAGGTCTTAAGACTTGCAGAACAGATCGGATTTGATTTAAGAGAGCGATTCATTGGACGGACAATGAGCGTTCTGATCGAAAGCGATGAAGAAGCAATGCCTGGCTACATTAACGGCCTAACGGCTAATTTCTTACCCGTTTTTGTCCCCAAAGAAGGAATCTCTCAAAACGACCTTATCCACGTTGAATTAGAGACAAATACACCACAAGGATTTATAGGAAAAATTGTTACATGAAAATTACCATCGCAGAACGGCTTCACCCTTTTTCCCATAAACCTGGCATGAGTTGTGTTCTCCCTAAAAGTTATTGGAAGGTAGAGGTTTTTCCATCTCTTCTCCGCTTTCAATCCCTTCTAAATCCCAATAAAAAAATAGATTATGTTCTCAATGTTGTAGGCCCCGTGTTGGATTTTACGGCCGAGGTAGATTTAGAAAAAGGGGAGATCCGCGTGTTTGGAAAAACACAAACGGGGTATTTGCGCTACATCATCACAAAAAAAACAGATGGGATCGCTCTTTTTTTTGAAAAAGTGCCTGAGAAAATGAGCAAAGAGGCCATATTGCTAGCAACGTCGCCAGAATCAGATTCTGTAGTCCAATTAACAGAGAGACTCTCCCTCGGCGCTCATACCTCTCAAGACATGGATCTGATTAAGCGTCGCAAAGATTTAAGAGAGATTTTCCCCCTTTGGCTCCGCCTATCCCAATTGCTCCCACAGCACAGTGAACCCATCGAGCCGATCGGCACATTTCGCTTATTGCTTAGCTGCCAAGAGAGCATCAATCGTGCAGAGAAATTAACAATACTCCCCGCCTTTACGCAATTATTTCAAACGGCATTGACAGGCATTTTATCGCCGCGGCTTATCGATGAGGAATATCAGGGGATCTTGGCCATTGGCGAAATAATCCCCAATTCAATGACCCCTCTGCCTATTTTAATAGAGGGGGGGCGATTGATCCGCTCTTTATTTTTCCAAGAAAGTGGACGTCATCTCCAGTTTTTACCATGCCTTCCACCTGATTTTACTTCAGGGCGCTTCACAGGTATTCAAACCCAAAATCAGGAGCAGATCTCCTTTGAATGGTCTAAGCACCAAATCAAGAAAGTCATTATTCAAACGCAAGAGGCTTCTTGCGTCACGCTTCAATTTCCAAAAATGATCCGCTCTTTCCGTCTAAGAACCTCGCTTAGAGAGTCGGGAGTAAAGAAAAAAAATCAAGATGGGCAATTTGAGTTGGAATTGCATTCAAATAAGACTTTATTGTTAGATAGATTTGAAAAGTAAACAGTGTTGTTTGGTTTTGTTAAATCATGTTGTTGTTTATAATTGATGTTAATTATTGTCTAACAACAGGCTGGTTTTATGCCTCTTGGACTCTTTGCTTCATTGGCGCCTAAAGAAAACTCTCAATTTATTATTAGACATCTTGGTGCGCCACGAGGCACTTTATTAACAGTCGACTGAAATGTCGATCGGGTAAGGACACCATCCACCCGTACTTAGTCTTGGAATTAAGGAGGTATACCCAACTCGGTCATGAACTTGGATTTGGACCTGCGCGAAAGCTCCCGCGGATCATCGATCATAAGTCGCAAAATATTAACAATATAGGGCGACTTATGATCGGCGATCCTCGGGGCTTTGGCGCGGTCCAAATTCCAAGTTTCAGGCCGACTGCAGTATAACGAAATTGCAGCTAAACACCAGGTCCTTCCTACTCAAATCAGCCGGTGGAAAAGAGAGCTCTTGAACAGAGCAGATTCTATCTATGAGGCAGGCAAAAAGTCAGCCTCAGTCGATGATCATGATAAAGAAGTATCAGAGCTACACCAAAAAATCGGCCAGTTGACCGTAGAGATTGATTGGTTAAAAAAAAAGCTCAATCACTAACCCTCGATGAAAAAAAACGATTGATTGGGGTTAATTCTCAAATTTCAATCAATCGTCAATGTGAACTTGTAAAACTCAATCGTTCCTCGCATTATTACAGTCCGCAGGCAGAGCACCAGAAAAATCTCCTACTAATGAGGCTTATCGATGAGGAATACACAAGGCACCCCTTTTACGGTAAAAGAAAAATGACAGCCTATTTAAAGCGCTTGGGGCATAAGGTTAATGTTAAACGGACCAGACGGCTCATGCAACTCATGAACCTGGAGGCTATTTATCAAAAGCCCAACCTTTCGAGAAAACATCCCGAACATACAATTTACCCGTACCTGCTTAAGGGCTTGACCGTTAAGAAGTCAGGTCAGGTGTGGTCAACAGACATCACCTACATACGGACAGCAACTGGATTTATGTATTTAGTCGTTGTTATAGACTGGCACAGCCGCTACGTGTTGTCCTGGAGGCTATCCAACACCTTAGACGCGCATTTTTGCATAGAAGCCTTGAAGGAAGCTCTTAGGCAAGGGACACCTAAAATCTTTAATACAGATCAGGGAGTGCAATTTACAAGCCATGAATTTATAAAAGTCCTCACTGATGCCGGGATTAAAATAAGCATGGATGGAAAAGGAAGAGCTCTTGATAACATTTTTGTAGAGCGTCTATGGAGAACCGTTAAATACGAGGATATCTACCTGCAAGAATATGAAACGGCGACGGACCTACTGAGGGGATTAGAGAAATATTTCCTCTTTTATAACCACGAGAGGATTCATGAATCTTTAGACTATAAAACTCCCTATGAGATTCACAGTAAAATAATTCCAGATGACTTATTGGCGGTCAATCTGTAAAATCAAAGGCACCCCAACAAAGTAGCCCGCCTTATTTCAAAGTAAGGTGTGGTGAAATAATTTCTGGATAGTTTACCTAACTTAGTTTAGGCATCAAACTGTCTAGACAATGGGGACAACTATAGCTCGATACGCTAATTGGACTTTTACAATTTCTGAGAGCGTACTCCACTTTGACTTTATTTTTTGTTTTGCATAGCAATATCCCGATGGATGGTTGATCGTCTGGATGTCTAAGAAGGTCATCAACAGCCGATAGATAAAAGTTCATTTTCCCAGCATCTCTAGGATCGAATGCCGTCGCCTTGAGCTCTTATGTGGCGTAGCCACTTATGTGTTGTTCATTCTGCTCTCTCAGGTAAATCATTAGTAAAATCAAGTTTCTATACAACATAATTTTTACTACCTATTGAGTTCCGGCAAATTCGGTTTCGCGTGTATGGATTATTTTTTAATCTCAAAAATAAGAGATTCAAATATGGTATTACCTATATTTGTGTAGGCTGCAGGAGTTGTTTCAGCTTGTAATTCATAAACTCCAATTGGGCAATCCTCGATTTCAACAGTTCCGTCGAAAAACTCTGTTCTAAACACAGCCCCTTGAATAACAACCATTAAACGTTCCCATTGGTGTAAATGAAATGGATCACATTCACCGCAGTTAACAACCCCTCTGAGAATACGGATATGTGCACTTTCAAATAGAATATTATGCCACTTCGATGCCTTCAAGACACCATCATCTGGGGAAAGTTCTTGATCAGGAGTATTTGTAAACTCGATATTTAGTTTTTTAGACTTTTCAATAAAGGCATCAATGACCGAATGATTTTCCTCCTCATTGAAGAGAGGATCAAACCAAGATCGAATTAAAACTGCATTGTTTGGATCCACTTGATAGCAGTTGAGTAGACAATTTTCTAATTCTAGAGACTTGCTAAGAAAATTGTTATGGTTCGTCAGATAGTCTATATGGCAAGAATCGTTCATTATGGAAACTCCTCCTGCCTGCAATGAAGTTACAATCGAAATCATACAGAAATAAAACCAACGCATCGATTCTCCTTAAAAATTCAATTTGCCTTATTTTAGCCAAAATATTTTACTTATCTCATTTAATTTTCGGCCCATTCAACAGTGAAGTGCGACAAGAAGATTAAAATTTAAAGTAGTCAGAGATGGCTGCAACCTCTATGGTGTTTTTTAACCAAAAAGAACATCTAGAAGGAGGCATATGCCAAAAGGCTACCATCATCTGACCAGAGATCAAAGA
>CAMAVL010000124.1 GCA_945861735.1 Chlamydia trachomatis | reverse complement strand
AACTTGGATTTGGACCTGCGCGAAAGCTCCCGCGGATCATCGATCTTAAGTCGCCCCATATTAACAATATGGGGCGACTTAAGATCGACGATCCCCGGGGCTTTGGCGCGGTCCAAATTCCAAGTTGCTGACCGAGTTGGGTATAACTCTTTCATATCGATGACCCTATCTTTAATTTTAAAAATTTGGTCAGTCGCTAAAAAATTGTCTTGGTGTAATGCGGGATGCTGTGAAGTGAGGCAATCATTTGGTCCAAGGTTGGTCCTTGATGCTGATTTACCATCATATTCTAACCGTTTCAATACGTTATTTTCATCGCATATCATACAGAATTAAGAATAAATTAGAAAGGAATAGCGGCAGTCGGATTTGAACCAACGACCCACGGATTATGATTCCGTTGCTCTAACCAACTGAGCTATGCCGCCCTGAAAAAAATAGCGGGGGAAGGATTCGAACCTCCGGCCTTTGGGTTATGAGCCCAACGAGCTAACCACTGCTCCACCCCGCGACAGATTGGTTAAATTGAAAGTAAACCTTACCACGATGTCGGATTAAATCTCAAATCTATTTTGAGATTACTTTTTCTTAGCTCGACTTTGCAACTTTTTCTGAGCTCATCTCGCTTGAGAGAGCCCCTCAGGCGAGATGAGCTCAGAAAAAGTTGCAAAGTCGAGCAAAGGCTAAAAAAAATGCTTTCAAATTTTTATTTCCCTTGTTGTGTTTTTTCTTTGAATTAAAAGAAGGCTGGGAGCGGTGTTTGAATGAATCCACTGATGGTGGCATACATTCCATAGATGAGGGCTTAACTGCTTAACAACTTCTAGAAGAGCCGCTTGCTCCTCTTTGCCCTCTAAGTGCCCCGGATAACAGGTAATGCTGATGACTCCCCCGGGGGCGATGAGTTGCATAGCGACTTCTAAGCTTTTTAATGTGGTTAAGCTGGCCGTTTTGATCGTTTTATCGCTATTGGGAAGGTACCCTAAATTATACACGATGAGTCGAATCGGCAACTCATAAGCGATGAGAGGGAAGGTTTCATGCGATTGAGTGTAAAGATGCACCCTTTGAAGCTGCTCCTGCGAGAGATTGGCATTTAATAGGCCCTGCGTGCGCTCAATTGCCACCGATTGGAGATCGAGTCCGATTAGAGTGCCAGACCCTAAGAGTTGAGCCAATTTCAGGGTGTCTCTCCCATTGCCACACGTTGCATCAATTGCAGCATCGTGTGGTTGAAGTAGCGCGGCAAAATAGTGATGCGCTACATCAATGTGGGAAGAAAATAATGGAAATTGAGCGTGCATAGCGATTGTAAGGAAATAAATTTTACAGTTATATAGGAGAAAAACGGTTCAGATTTTGAGTATTTGTCCGCAGCAGGTTTTTTTTTGCCCCTGCTAAGGGAAAATACTCAATAGATGAATCGATTTTTCCCTATTAGAACTGTAAAAGTTATTTTCTTACAGTCCCATAGGCACATTCTACTTTTTTCTAGCCTATAATGGAATGATATATTATGATCTTGAGTCGAAAACCAGCATCCACAACACAAGACACTATTTGGGATATTAGCTCAGTTGGTTAGAGCGCCACGTTGACATCGTGGAGGTCGGCTGTTCGAGTCAGCTATATCCCACCAATTTCATGACCGAAAATTCATTAAATCAGCTTATTACACTACGCCAAACTGCAGCAGAGCTTTTAGCTTCTGCAGCGGTTGACTTATTTCCGGGCGTGTTGCTTTCTTTCGGGGCAGGAACGGACAATTTATTTTTCTACGACTTTGTCTTTCCCTTTGCATTCAAGCAGGATATGCTTCCTCTTTTAGAAGAGCGGATGCGACTTGTTGTGAAGCAAAGGCCTTTGATTAAACAATTAGATATGATGCCAGGAAATGCGGCAAGTTTGATGCGGCATCACAAGCAATACATCATTACAGACGCGCTTAAAAAGACCCGTCTTGGAACGGTTCAGATGATCCAAATTGGTGAGTTTACGGACTGGTGCGAGTCCAGTTTTTCTCAAGAGTGGAATTTTGCCGCCCAGTTCAAATTATTTCAGTTTTATTCCATAGAGAGGGAAGAAGGGCTGGTTACACGCGTGATTGGGACTCTTTTCTTGGAAAAAGATGCATTAAAAGCTATTATTAAAAACGCTCCGGAATTTAAAGATTGTGGTCATTTAGCGCTCAATCAGAAGCTGCATTTATGGGTGCCTATCGCAGGGGGCTCTTTGTGGTCTTGGGCGCCGATGGGGCAGGCCGTTCTTGAGCGGTTGCTGAAGTGGTGGCGCAAAGAGCTTAAGTCGCAGGATTTTCAGTTTGTTACAACGCCATCTGTTTTAATGGGAGATAAAGGAGGCACTGACCTCGCTTTAAGAGATGCTCATACAGAGATTTTTTTAAAAACTGCAAGAGCCTCTCGACTAGCTGAAGTCTCCTATGTGCTTGGCTCAGGAGATTGTGATGCGAAAAATGGCCTATTAGAGACAAAGGGATGGGTGACAGATCGGGCGCATTTCTTCTGTCCTGAAGAAGAACTTTTACAACATTGTATTTCTTCCTTGCAATTCATTATTAAAATTCCTAAAATCCTAGGTTTTAAGTTCCAAATCGTTTTGTACAGCAGCCAAGGGGGTTCCTTTGGGGGAACTCAAAAGAAAAATTTAAAGGGCGTTCAACTTCTAGAACAAGCTTTGCAGCAGGATGGATTGGATTATCTCATTGGAATAAACCCTCAATTGCAGCGGGCGGCAGCGATTGTCGTCAGGCTCTCTGATTCATTGGGGCGTTGGTGGGATGGACCTTTTTTAAGGATTGATGACTCTAAAAAGCTCAAAGAGGGGTATTCCCTATTAGAGCGTTCCTCATTTGGTTCGATTGAGCGATTTATCGCTTTATTCCTCGAACTTAAAGGAGGAGACCTGGCATCATTATTGAAACTGAACGGGAGTAAAGACTCTGAACTTGAGAATTAATAGAGAAATTCGCGCGCCGAAAGTACGTGTCATCGACAGCGATGGCAGCCAAGTGGGTGTGGTAACACTATCAGAAGCCTTGACTAAGTCAGAACAGGCCGGATTGGATTTGGTCGAAATTTCGCCCAATGCTGAACCTCCTGTATGTAAAATTATAGACTATGGTAAATACCGCTATCAGCTGACTAAAAAAGAGAAAGAGCAGAAGAAAACGCAGCATCAGATCAAAGTTAAAGAGATCAAGCTGAAACCGACGACAGATGATCATGATCTTGTTGTAAAACTGAAGCATGCGCGTGAGTTTATTATCAAGGGGAACAAAGTCAGGGTGACTTGCGTTTTCCGAGGACGAGAGATGATGCACCCGGAGTACGGGGAAAAATCTGTTCGACGCATCTGTGATGAGTTGGCAGATATCGCATCTCCTGAATCTCCTGCAAGAATGTTGGGGCGCAACCTATCGGTTGTATTAGCTCCAGGAGCTAAAAAGAAAGTAAATAGTTAGAGAATTTTGTGGAGAACTACCGTGCCTAAAATGAAAACGCGCAAAGCTGTAAAAGCTAGATTTAAAGTAACAGGAACTGGCAAACTTGTACGAAGCAGTCCTGGCCGACGTCACATTTTGACTAAAAAATCAGGCAATCGTAAGCGTCACTTAAAAAGACCTTCGCTTGTTGACAGTGGTCAAACAAAAATGTACGCCCGTTTAATGTGTGTAGAATAAAAAAAATATCTACGACTCCTTAATTTAGGGGTCGTATTCAAGAAACTGGAGAAATGTTATGGTCAGAGTCACAAATGCGGTGGCTGTCAATCGCGCTCGTAAGAGATTATTAAAACAAGCGAAAGGATTTGTGGGCGATCGGAAAAACCACTTGCGTCTATCGTCAGATGCAGTGATGTCCGCTTTAGCTTTTAATTACAAGCACAGGAAACAGCGCAAAAGAGATTTTCGAAGATTGTGGATTATCCGTATGGGTGTCGGCGCAAAAATCAACGGTATCTCCTACAGCAAACTGGTTAACGGTCTCCAAAAGGCATCTTGCGGTTTAAACCGAAAAATGCTCTCAGAGATGGCGATCCGGGACCCAATTAGTTTTGCTGCCGTTGTTGGCACAGCTAAACAAGCCCTAGCTTAAAAAAAGTCTACTCTAACCCATGCACTATTTTCCAATAGGCATGGGTTTTTAACCTTTAGGTGTTCCTGTGGAAAAACGGGTCTCATCGTTACGTCATCAATTCCAGTCCGATCTAGCTCAAGTCAAAATCAGCCGCGATGTTGAAAATCTTAAAACTAAGTATCTAGGAAAAAAAGGTCCTATCCAAGAACTCATGCTCCATTTGCGCGATGTTCCATCGGATCAAAGACCACTCCTTGGTAAAATCATTAATGATCTTAAAGAAGAAGTGGCTCAAATTTGTGATCAAGCACTTCTAAGCTATGAAGGGCTTGAACTTTTAGAGCGTCTTGCTGGAGAAAAAATCGATGTGACACTCCCTGGCCGCAGGTCCTCTTTGGGAAGACGCCATCCCATCTCAATTGTTGCGGATGAAATGATTGCAATTTTGAGTGGAATGGGCTTTTCTGTTCAGTATGGCCCTGACATCGATTCTGATTACTACAATTACGAAGGGTTGAATTTCCCTCCCGATCATCCCGCTCGCGATATGCAGGATACATTTTATATCACACCAGACATGCTTTTACGCTCCCATACGTCCAATACGCAGCTGCGTGTCATGGAAAGTCATAAGCCTCCTTTGCGCATCATTACTCCAGGGACCGTTTACCGCAATGAAACGATCAGCAACCGCTCTCATGTTTTTTTTCATCAAATCGAAGGTCTTTACATCGATAAAAATGTCTCCTTTGCAGATCTGTTTTCGACGATGGAAGAGTTTTGGAGCAAGTTCTATCAAAAGTCTGTGAAGCTGCGCATGCGCCCAAGCTACTTTCCTTTTGTGGAACCTGGATTAGAAATCGATGTCGAGTGCCTGTCGTGCCAAGCTAAGGGCTGCCGCCTTTGTAAACAATCGGGCTGGCTTGAGGTCTGTGGCGCTGGAATGGTCCACCCTGAAGTATTGAAAAACGGAGGAATCGATCCAGAGGAATACTCGGGCTATGCATGGGGCCTTGGAATTGAGCGCGCTACGATGTTGCGCTATGCGATCAAAGACATTCGTCAGTTTACAGAAAATGATTTGCGCTTCCTCGAGCAGTTTTCTTTTTGAGTTTTATTGCTAAAATGCTAAGCTCGACTTTGCAGTTTTTTCTTCTTTTACGGAAGAGTGGCAGAGTGGCCTATCGCGGCTGTCTTGAAAACAGCAGTCGGGCAACCGACCGTGGGTTCGAATCCTACCTCTTCCGATACATGGGATGATCTGACACTGCAATAAGCTTATCAAACGGCTCACGTAGTGTCAGAATCGCCTTTTTTCCTTTCATTTCTAGATTCGAAAATAAGAAATTTACGCCATGTGCGACTTTCTTGAAAGTGGCGGTCTAAGGTTGGGTGTGGTTAAAATTTGACCCCATTTAATCAGATAAGAAATTAGAGTGAGTAGAGGAGACGATTGCTCGGCTCCCCCCTCGTTAGAACACGCCGTGCCCAATTAAGGCAACGGGCTCAAGATATTTATCATTCGCCTGCTGTGGCGTTAAAACATTTTATCCTGGGACGCAAGAAGACTTATGTCCTTTAGGACCAAGATGAATTGCGCCTTTTTAATGCCTGAAGTGATGGTTGCAGTTTGATATACTGTTGGATTATATACCCAACTCGGTCATGAACTTGGATTTGGACCTGCGCGAAAGCTCCCGCGGATCATCGATCTTAAGTCGCCCCATATTAACAATATGGGGCGACTTAAGATCGACGATCCCCGGGGCTTTGGCGCGGTCCAAATTCCAAGTTGC
>CAMAVL010000123.1 GCA_945861735.1 Chlamydia trachomatis | reverse complement strand
CAACTTGGAATTTGGACCGCGCCAAAGCCCCGGGGATCGTCGATCTTAAGTCGCCCCATATTGTTAATATGGGGCGACTTAAGATCGATGATCCGCGGGAGCTTTCGCGCAGGTCCAAATCCAAGTTCATGACCGAGTTGGGTATACTTAGAAACTAAAATAAGTCAGTAAATTCAGATTTCCTTGAGTTACCTTGCCAGATGTGCTGATGGTGGGATTCATGGCGCATTCGTATTCAAGACGTACGCCAAAAGACTCTGTGATCTGAGAGCGAATGCCATATCCAATCAAAAACCGTATATCCCAAAAGCTGCTACTAAGAGTAGCTGTTGTCGGTTGAGTGTATTTTGGATTATAGGCTTTAAGTCGTTTATGCCTATAGGTGCTAATTCCACCTTTAAAGTAGGGGGCAAAGTATTTCGTTATGGGTATTGCAATTAATGTGGAAGGCCCAAAAGAGATTTGATGTAACTTAAAATCGAGTTCATTGTTTAAAAAGAAGGGATCGTCTGGCTTGTCAATGGCGCGGAAGAAAAATTTGTTCGGCCAAACTGTTTGCGAATACTTCACTTCAAATGAGATGATTTCATTAACCATATAACCGACAACTCCCTGAAAACCGACTCCAGGAGACTGTGTATCGTAAGTTTTCGTATGAAGCGCTCCCACATTTCCAACTTGCGCTGTCTCTATTGTGGAAGATCTTCCAGTAAGCGCGTCGTTGACGAATGGTGCAAAGCCCACATACCACATAGGATTATGTTTTTCCCAAAATCGAAAATTGGGATTTTTATCTTGTTTTTCCACATCAGCAAACAACGAGGATAAAATGAGTGTAGATCCTAATACTGCGTACAATTTTTTCATATACAAGCCTTGAGTGTTTTTTTAAAAACTAAAGTTGTCCCCATTGTCTAGACAGTTTGATGCCTAAACTAAGTCAGGTGAAGTATCTAGAAATTATTTTACAACACCTCACTTTGAAATGAGGCGGGCTGCTTTTTTGGATTTGATTTTACAGATAGACTGACAATAAATCATAGAAAATTCGTATTGACGATTGATTGAGATTTGAGAATCAATCCCAATCAATCGTTTTTTTTCTTCAGGTGTTAGAGAGAATTGCAAAACTCCATTTGGGAGCAAATTTGCGCTTTTAACATCGGATTCGGATTTTTCGCAAATCGCCTATGTCCAATAGGATATGTCAATTTGAGAAAAACCGAACCGACGTTAAAATCATCAAATTTGGTCTCCAAAGCTTTAGTTATGCAACTCCCTCGTTAGTGATGGAGCTTTTTTTTTAACCAATTGATCTCTACGGTCAACTGGCCAATTTTCAAGTCCAGGTGAGATTGGATGACGATTGATATTCAGTCACTCGACTTTCGAAGAAATTCTTTTCTTTGCCCAAGTCGATTGTTTCGCTCATCCATGGGAATGGATTTTTTGAACGATAGACAGCTTTTAGGCCGATTCTTTCGAGTCTGCGGTCTGCAATGTATTGAACGTATTCGCGGAACATAGGCGCTGTCAGCCCGAGGATTCCTGTAGGCAGGCAGTCTTGAGCATAGAGGATCTCAAGTTCTACAGCTTGCTTAATCCGATCGAGAATATGTGCTTGAAATTCTGCTGACCAAAGATCGGGATTTTCTTCCTTGATCCCGTTGATCAAATCAATTCCGAAGTTAAGGTGGACCGTTTCATCGCGCAAGATATATTGGAATTGCTCTCCAATACCTGTCATCTTGTTTTGTCTATGGAAGGATAAAATCATCACGAAGCCACTATAGAAAAAGATCCCTTCCATAATGATGTAGTAACTGATCAAGTTTTCTAGGAATTTCCGAGCGCCCTCAGGTGTCTCTGTTGTGAAATGGGGATCTAAAATATCCGTTGTCAATTCCATTTCAAATTGGTCTTTTGCATGGATCGTATTAATTTCGTTGTACATGTTGAATATTTCCCCTTGGTCTAAGGTGAGAGATTCAACGATGTAGAGAAACGTATGCGTGTGGATCGCTTCTTCAAAGGCTTGACGCAACAGATATTGGCGCACTTCTGGATTTGTAACGTGCTTGAAAATGGCCAAGACGATGTTATTGCCAACGAGGCTCTCAGCTGTGCTGAAAAAGCCTAAGTTGCGCATGATCACCCGCTTCTCATCAGCGCTTAAATTATTGGATTTCCAGAGTTCAATATCTTTGCCCATGCCAACCTCTGTTGGCATCCAATGGTTAGCGCAACCATTGAGGTAATGTTCCCATGCCCATTTGTATTTAAGGGGCATGAGTTGATTGACATCCACCTGACTGCAATTGATCAAACGCTTTTGGGAAACGTTGACCCGTTTAGCTTTAGTGTCGTTTGTATTTAGAGTCTCTACTTCATCAAATTTTAGCATTGTTTTATACCTTATGTTTTATTGGCAGCTCTCACAGCCCTCTTCCATGTTACAAGCGATTGGCTTATCTGTTATAGAAGCCACTTCTACATCTTCTCTCTGGAGAGAAATATTGCTAGATGCGGATTTATTCTTCATCCAGCGAGGTTGTAGTCCCCGTTTGTTAATATCCGTTGTCGATTTTTCGATTTGTGTCGCACCTAAAGAGCGGAGGTAATAGGTCGTCTTTAATCCCTTTTCCCAAGCGAAGAGATACATTTGGTGGAGTTTTTTTCCACTTGGCTCTGCTAGATAGAGATTTAAAGATTGTCCCATATCGATCCATTTTTGTCTGCGGCTTGCACATTCAATGATCCAATCGGATTCGATTTCAAAAGCTGTCAAGAAGACCTGTTTGATCTCTTCAGGGATCCGTTCGATTTCACTGATCGATCCATCAAAATATTTTAAGTCATCGAGCATTTGATGATCCCAAAGACCTAATTTTTTCAACCGTTCGACGAGATAGAGGTTAGGAATTGTAAATTCTCCAGATAGGTTGGATTTCACAAAGAGATGTTTATACATTGGCTCAATGGATTGAGTGACTCCTGTGATATTGGCGATCGTAGCTGTTGGTGCAATTGCCATGGTATTGCTATTGCGCATCCCATGTTTTTTAATAGATTCTCGAACGACAGACCAGTCACATGTGTAGCTTCGATCGACGCTGAGATGTCCCCCTCTTTCTTTTTCAAGAAGATCGATGGTATCTAATGGGAGTAATCCTCTATCCCATTTAGAGCCAGTGTAGGAGGGGTAAGCGCCTTTTTCCTTGGCAAGTTCACTCGATGCTAAAATGGCATAGTAGGAAATGAGTTCCATGCTCGTATCTGCAAATTGAATTGCTTCATGGCTCGCATAGCTGATATTGAGCATATAAAGAGCGTCTTGAAAACCCATGATTCCCATGCCAATCGGACGATGGCGCGCGTTTGCGGTACGCGCTTCTTCGATCGGATAGAAGTTGATGTCGATCACGTTATCGAGCATTCGAACAGCGGAGCGAATGGTAGAGAACAGTTTATCTTTGTCCACTCCAGTACTTGTCATGTGCTCTGTTAGGTTAATCGAACCTAAGTTACATACAGCTGTTTCTTGCTCCGATGTATTAAGCAAAATTTCTGTACAGAGGTTGGAGTTATGAACAACCCCTACGTGATCTTGTGGAGAGCGAATGTTGGAGGGGTCTTTGAAGGTAATCCACGGATGACCTGTTTCAAAGAGCATGCTCAACATTTTTCTCCAAAGTTGGAGAGCTTCTACTTTTTTGAAGAGTTTAAGTTTATTCTCATCAGCTAGCGTTTCATAGTGCATATAACGCTTTTCAAAAGCCATCCCATAAAGATCGTGAAGATCGGGAACGTCATTTGGACTAAACAAGGTCCACATTTCGCCTGCAATCACCCGTTTCATAAAGAGATCGGGGATCCAGTTGGCTGTATTCATATCATGCGTACGTCGTCTTTCATCGCCTGTGTTTTTGCGCAATTCGAGGAAGTCTTCGATATCCAAGTGCCATGTTTCGAGATAAGCGCACATTGCCCCTTTGCGTTTACCACCCTGATTAACGGCGACAGCTGTATCATTAGCCACTTTTAAGAACGGAATGACTCCCTGACTCGTTCCGTTTGTGCCTTTAATACGGCCCCCTGTTGCTCTCACATTTGTCCAGTCATTTCCGATTCCACCAGCCCATTTGGAGAGTTGCGCATCATCAGATACAACCTTAAAGATATGGCCAAGGTCATCCATAATAGTGGAGAGGTAGCAAGAACTCAACTGTGGATGCAGGGTTCCCGAGTTAAATAGCGTGGGTGTGCTAGATACGAATAGGAACCTTGAAAGCACGTTATAAAATTCGATAGCGCGGGTGTTTTTATCTCCTTTTTCATTTAAGGATAGGCCCATCGCAACGCGCATCCAAAAAATTTGAGGCGTTTCAATGCGGCGTTGCTGGTCATGAATGAAATAACGATCATAGAGTGTTTGAAGCCCGAGATAGGTGAATTGATCATCCCTTTGTAATTGCATTGCACGGGCGAGTAGATCTAAATCAAAAGAGAGAAGATCCGGGTGAATACGGTCTAAAGAAATGCCGTTTTTGAGGTATTCTTTAAAATATTTTCTATGACTCTGTTCCAGGGAAGGATCTGTTGCAGAAATCTGCATCGTCTCTTGATAAAGGACGTCGAGAAGCAGTCTTGCAGCCACTTTAGAATAAGCAGGCTCTAATTCGATTTTAGAGCGCGCTGCCATAATCAGTGCTTGATCGATTTCCGTTTGTTTGATCCCTTCATAAAAGTTTCCAATCGCATTTTCGAGTAATTCTTGATAAGAAGTGACATCTTCTAATCCATTACAAGCATGTTTTAAGCGGTTGCGCAGCTTTGTTTCACTCACTGTATAAGAGATGCCAGCGCTATTGATGACCGTAAACTGACGGATCTCTTTTTCTTCCAATGGCGCTGCTACAAGTTCTGGATAGGAGACTTGAGTGTTTAGTGCGGCGCGATGAAGAATGAAGTTTTTTGCAACGGGAAAGAAGCTCTCACGCATGAGTTGCTGTTCGATCTCATCTTCAATTAGCGCCACATGTAAAGAGTGATTTGCTTTTGACAAGGCAGTTGCACGCGCAACGACTTGTTGGGTCAGCAGATTGACAGCTTCAATGATTTCAGCAGTAGCCGGTCCTTCAATATGGCGCGATCTTCTAAAGGCATCTTCGATCGAAGAGGCGATTTTCATCGGATTAAAACGCGCAGACGAGCCATCTTCACGGATAACTTTTAAGTTTTGAGGAGAATCCTCTCGAAGTGCTTTATGCTTATTGCGATAGATAATGTAGTCTCTTGCGATATCATGGTGACCGATCTTCATCAATAAAATCTCAACCTGATCTTGGATCCCTTCCACTGAAAGAGAGGCCCCTTTAGATGCGAGAACATATAATTGATCAATGACAAGATCTGTTACTTCTTCAACCATTAACAGGACAGCCTGGGATAGAGTTTCTGTTTTTGCGATGTTTTTCGTGTCGCGAAAAGCTGCTTCCAAAGCGTGTTGAATCCGTTCACGACGAAAAGGAACAATTGATCCGTTTCGCTTCACAACAGTAAAGTGGTTAGCCTTATCAGCGCCCTCACTTTTAAAAATGGAGGCGATGTCTGAGGACGATAGAGAGGGGTTTGTTTTTTTAGAAAGTGTTGAAGAAGAAGCGGGTGTCTGTGCCATAGGTTTTAGAATTCTCCTTGAAGGTTGATAAGGTTGGTGCAGATACTATATCTAGTAGTTATTTGTTTGTATATACACCATATATAGTGGCTATTCGCTTTAAGTCTACAGAAAAAAACATTAAAATCCTAAGGCCCAAAAAATGAAGCGATTAGGATCTGCATTTTTTAAGGACTGGTAAAGATAAGTCGAGGTTATACCCAACTCGGTCATGAACTTGGATTTGGACCTGCGCGAAAGCTCCCGCGGATCATCGATCTTAAGTCGCCCCATATTAACAATATGGGGCGACTTAAGATCGACGATCCCCGGGGCTTTGGCGCGGTCCAAATTCCAAGTTGC
>CAMAVL010000122.1 GCA_945861735.1 Chlamydia trachomatis | reverse complement strand
TCGCGATGGACACCCTTGCCTTCTCTAACGGTTCTCCTTACTAGAGCCCGTAAGGGACTTTCACCCTCTAGATTAGCGACATACCGGTCGCACGGGGTTGTATTATTCAATACTAGCCCCATTTGCGCTATTCGATCCCTGGGAGCTTTCACGCTCAAAAAAAAGTCTTGTCTAATGTGACTTTGTCAAGTTAGTAAATCAAAATAGAGAAACTTGCAGTAAATCTTCTCTATAGTTATCTTGTCTAATCACCTATGCGCAAGAAAACCCATTCCCTCACACTTTTAGAGGTGGTCATCGCACTTACCCTAGCGGCGATCCTTTTAACAGTGCTTCTCCAATTTTTTGCACAATCCAATAAACAGCATATCCGCGTGCAAGAAATTAAAAAAACTGTTCTGCCAATCGAGCTGATGCGCCAGCGCCTGATCCACCTCATTTCATGCTTAGCGACTCCTTCTATAGAAAAAGGGGAGGAAGATCTTCAGTTTTACACACAAACCTCTTCGATTGCCCAAGGAGATGCTCTGTTTTTTTCCTGCGACTATGAGATCGACCCAGATCCCGCTTTTTGCTTAAAGACCCAAGAAATGCTCTATCTCAACTTGGAAGGACAACTCTGTCTACTTTCATGGGGAAAAGAAGACGCTTCTAGGCAAGAGGTGTTTTTGGAAGGCATCAAAAGTCTTTCCTTTTCTTTTTTTGATCCGAAAAAAAAAACATGGACGCGCCGATGGGATAAAAAAAGCCCCCTTCCTTCTCTATTTAAAATGATTTGGGCGACAAAAGACATGCCAAAAAAACCCCAAGAGTGTGCGTTCTTTTTTTCCACATCCGACACGCCCATTATCTATAAAAAACAATGAACATTCTTCCTTTAGTCTGTGGTTTTTTGATTGTATTTGCCATTTTAAGTGCGACATTTGTGCGCAATCACCACTCTGTGATCCTAACAGAGAGGAGCATTGCCTCTGCATCGCTCACTCAAAGAGCGCTTCTCAATGCGATTGAAAAAAAACAATTCTCTAAGGCTCCCAATATCTCTACCCCAATCGATTCTCTTAAGGGCAAAATCAAAAATCCACTGCATCTTCGATCAATCACTCCACCCGTCGAGTATGCAAAATTAAATATTTCCACCTTGTTTGAAAATTCTATTAACCCTAAAGCGAATCCTATCTATAAAGTTGCCTCTCGCCTGATCGCTTCTTTGTATTCCCATACACCTATCTTCAAAAATGCATCCGTTCAGAAACTAGAAGAAAAAATTCTCGATGCAATCATTCAAAAGGGGATTTCCTTAAAAACATCAACCTCTCTCAATGAACTATTCCCCGATGATCCCGCTCTCAAAGAGATTTATTATAAAATGCTCAAAGGAACAAACAGCTGTAAAATTGCAGAGAACATAGGCACTCCCCGCTTAAGCGATTTTTTCTCCTGCTCGAAACAAAAACAGGAAAACACCCTTTATTTTGCTTTTGCCTCAAAACCCTTGCTTGAAGCCCTTTTTGATCAGGAGATTGCCTTAAAAATCATCTCCTTAGAAAAAATGAACATCCAAAACAAAAACCCTCCCTACTCCCTTGGCAAAAACGAATTACAAACGCTTCTTCTCAATACCTCTTCCCATCAGCTCTCCCTATCTCTTTTCGAGCCCTATCTCAATTACGGCAAACAAATCCCTGCTAAAAAAACAATTGCTCGCGTGGATTCCTCAACAGGGCTCATGCTTAGAAAAAAAATAAATTAGACAAGAGGTCTTAAGCAATTACAGGAAGTAAGATTTTAAACGTCGTCCCTTCGCCCAAAACCGAAGAGGCTGAGATCACCCCTTCATGCTTTTCGACAATTGTTTTCACAATGGAAAGACCAAGACCGGCTCCCCCAAGGCGCCTGGAGCGGGCTTTATTTACGGTATAGAACCGCTCAAAGATATGGTCTAAATCGGCTGTCGGTATGCCAATACCCCTATCGGACAGCTCAAAGAGAACCTCGTCTGCTAATTGATCAATGGTAATTGTTATTTTAGCAGGGGAGATCGAGTATTTGGCAGCGTTATCGAGTAAGTTAATCAGCGCAAGCTCCAAAATATCAGGATCAGCCGACACCAAAACACTCTTGCATCTTTTATTAATTTCAATCTCTGCATCTTTATGAATGGAGAGTGTCACCTGGCAGCAGGTCTCAACTAAACCGATTAGATCGCACTCTTGAAAACGGGTCTTTGGCAAATTTTCAATATCTGCAAGCATCAGTAAATTTTTAACGAGAGTATCCATCCGTTGACAGTTTCTCACAATTTTTTCAGTGATATCAGCAATCATCTCGCGCGGAAGTTCTGGCATCTCCTGCAACGTTTCAGTAAACCCTTTGATGATTGTAATTGGAGTGCGCAACTCATGGGAAGCATTAGCTACAAAATCTCTTCCCATTTCAAGGACCCGATGGTGACTAGATTTATCTTGCATAATAAGGACAGCTCCCTCTTTTACTGGAGATGCAATTAGATCCAAATAGATTTTTCTCCCCTCGCCTAAAGAGATTGAATCGGTAAGGGTTACCTGCTTTTCTTGGCACAGCCCCAAAAGGTTCTTACATTTTTCCAATAAAGCAGGATGAATTCTTCCTAAAAGCAAAGGGAACGGCTCTTTAAGTAAGTGGCGTTTAGGAGATCCTAACATCTTAGCCCCGATGAAATTGACATAAGTCATTGTCATCTCTTTATCAACTGCGATCACTCCTTCTTCTAAAGATTCGAGAAGGGCATATTTTTCTCTCTTTCCCTCCTCTACAGTTTTTTTAAGCCGATAGATGATGGCGCTAAGCAACCCAATGAGAGCCATGGCCACATATTCAAGTGTCTTCAAGAGGGACCCTCGGATAAAAATTGTGATAACTCGTTTCTGTAATGACAATCGTATCTTCATAGCGCACGCCGCCCACACCTGGAAAATAGAGTCCAGGTTCTATCGTAATCACCATTCCAGGCTCCAATAAGACATCCTTATCTGCTCCCGTACAGTTAATCCGCGGGAACTCATGGATCTCTAATCCAATGCCATGACCTAAACTATGAAGATAGTGCTCTTCCATCTGAGATGCTCGCATCACCTGCCGTGCAGCCGCATCTAACTCTGAGAGGGCAACCCCTGGACGGCACATATTTAAAGCAGCCAGCTGCGTTTGATACACGATCTTGTACACCTTTTCCAAAAACGGATCCCGCTTCCCAAAAAACACGACCCGACTCATATCGGAATGGTATGAATCCAAAACAACACCAATATCGATCTGAATGCTATCTCCATTTTTAAGAATAGCATCTTGCGCTCTGTAATGGGGCTTTGCGCTATTGGCTCCAAAAGCAATGATCGACTCAAAACTCAATTTACTAGCGCCATTCATGCGACAAAAAACTTCAAATTGAAAAGCGATCTCTTTTTCAGTAACACCCTCCTTTAAAAGAGAGCAGATATGATTAAACCCTTTACTTAACAGCTCCGCGCTCCTTTTTAATTTCTCAATTTCCAAAGGATCCTTGATCTCTCGCATCCGTTTAAAAAGGAGAGATTCGGGAATAAATTCATATCCACAACTAGCCATCTGCACTCTTGCTTGCAAAGTGATAAAACGATCATAGGTTGTAAAATGGGAATCAAAGACGCATTTTTTCCCAGGATGACTCTGTAAAAAACCTTCAAAGGCCCCTTCTTGCTCTAAAGCAACATCCACAGGAGCTCTTTCTTGGGCGTTTTGGATATATTTTTTATCAACAAAAAGCATCGAGCCACTTTTATGTACCAGAAGCTGTCCAACAGACAAATTAAGCCCCGTTAAATAGAACAGATCCACTGGATTTTCAATACAGCACAGATCGATCTGCAGCCCTTCCATTTTTTGCTGAAGGGATTCTATGCGGTTATTTTTTGCTAAAGAATTTGGATTGGATTTCATCTGTACTCATATGGATCATCGTCGGCTTACCCCTCGGGCAAAAAAACGGGCTCGACGTCGCGATCAGTTGTTTAAAAATGTCTTGCGCTTCCTGTAATAAAAAGACTGATTTATGCACTCTTGCAAAGCGGGTCGTCAAGAGTAAAGCGGATATTTCTAAATCTCGTCTCCCATTTAAAGAAGCAATGAGCTCTTTTATCATCTCCTCACCTCGCTCTAAATCAACAAAAGAGGGAAGCGATTCCACAAACAAGGTGTTTTTACCCAAAAGGCGAACAGCCACTCCAAGAGCGCTTAAGTCCGCCTCATATTCTAAAACTAATGCAGCTTCTATCCCACTGACATGGAGCGTCAAAGGAATCAGCAACCCTTGAGATTCTGGTCTTTTTTTAATCACTCTATCAAAAAAAACCCTTGCTTGAGCAGCCTCTAAGTCGATAAGCACGAGTCCCAAATCCCCCCTTTCTTTTTCAAGAAATGAGATCTGCTCTACAACACTTTTTGCATCAATCATCCAAAAATGCGCAAAAAGGCCCACAGAATGAGGCCCTCTATACGCTAAAGAGAGTTCTGGACTTTCCCTAAGGGACTGGGTAAAAATAAATGCTGCATTTTCGGCCGAGCGAGATGTCCTAGATGCAGCGGCCGATGACGAGGGAATAGTTTTTTCTATTCCCAAGGAGACGGGCGCTGCCGATGGGGCATCGCAGCCGGCCGAAAGTGTAGCATTTATTTTTGCTAAGTCCCTAACACTTGAAGAGGGCTCTTCTTTAAAAGACAACGACTCAAATGAAAAAGGAGCCTTTTCTAGGATTGGATCATAAGTGTAAGAAACAACTGGCAGGGAGGGCTCACCTAAGCGCTGCAAAGAGAGATTGACAGCGATTTGAATACTTTGCTTCAGAGCCTTTTCATCGCGTAGACGGATCTCTCTTTTTTGAGGATGGACATTCACGTCAACAAGCTCCCTTGGGACCTCTAAATGCAAGACATAAAGGGGAAAGCGATCAGAGCTCAGCCGCGTTCCATAGGCGTCGCGAATGGCAAATGCAATTGCCGGACAAATCACTGGGCGCTGATTCACAAACAGATACTGTCCCGATCGATTGTGCCGATGCACAACTGGCGATCCGATTAATCCCCTCAAATTACAATCTTTTTGGATCAGTTCCACTTTAAATGTATTTGTCTGAAAGTCACCCCCCAATACCACTGCAATCCTTCGCTCCATGATAGCGGCAAATGTCTCATTTGGCTCTGCAGCTGGCAGGGAAAAACAGGAGCGCTCCTGTTGAATCAATTCAAATCCAATATGCGGATGCGAAAGACTTAACTGGGTCATGATTTTTGTGATCTCTGCAGAGCTAATCGATCCGCTCTTTTGAAATTTTTTACGCACCGGCACATTGTAAAACAAGGAGCGGACCTCAATTGTGGTCCCTTGAGCTCTGGCGCCGGGGGTTTCTCCTATGACCACCCCTCCTTCAACATCAAGAGAAAGAGCTCTCAATCCATCCAAAGAAGTAAGGATCGTCATTTTTGAAATCGCCGCAATTGAGGCCAGCGCCTCTCCTCGAAATCCCATCGTTTTTAAATTAAATAGATCCTGAGAGTGAATCATTTTGGATGTTGCATGCCTCTCTAAACAAAGCAGCGCATCCTCACGCCCCATGCCCGAACCATTGTCACTGATGCGGATCAGCTGAAAACCACCACCCAATGTTTCCACGCAGATGCACGAGGCCCCTGCATCAACGGCATTTTCAACAAGCTCCTTGACAACAGATGCCGGATTTTCAATCACCTCGCCCGCTGCGATCTGATTGATCGTCTGCTCCGACAACATCCGAATTTTACTGCCCATGCGCCCCTTTTTTTTCCAATTACCGTTTCTAGGATAATGGCATAATTCTTTGATAAAAGGAAGTTTCTGCTATACCCAACTCGGTCATGAACTTGGATTTGGACCTGCGCGAAAGCTCCCGCGGATCATCGATCTTAAGTCGCCCCATATTAACAATATGGGGCGACTTAAGATCGACGATCCCCGGGGCTTTGGCGCGGTCCAAATTCCAAGTTGC
>CAMAVL010000121.1 GCA_945861735.1 Chlamydia trachomatis | reverse complement strand
CGAGGATCGCCGATCATAAGTCGCCCTATATTGTTAATATTTTGCGACTTATGATCGACGATCCGCGGGAGCTTTCGCGCAGGTCCAAATCCAAGTTTCAGGCCGACTGCAGTATACTTGCATCAGTCCTCGAAAGTCCTTTTTTTTGTTTGTGTTGCAATTCCCTCAATGGCCTGCATTTCCTCAGAAAGCGCCACAGCCACCCCGACGGGGTCGTCCCCCACGACGAAGTCGTTGACTCTCAGGCCGGAGGAGTTGCCATAGCCACAACCAGCAAACACATCTTCCGGTCCTAAAGCTCCCACAATTGTTGAAGTGGTCGCACCAATAAATGGATTGTTTCCATCTGGATAAGCATCTGCCTTTGAGCGAACGTGCTGCATAAAATTAAAGAGAATTCTGGGAAGCAGTTCAGGAATTACAACCCCTTTTGCCTTGGCAAGCGCTTGTTGCTCGTTAACTTGAATATTTACACCAATCACATCCTTTCTCATGCAAATCCACTCCGCCGGCCTTCTTTTGTTGCCATGCTCCCTGCCAATGTATTTACACAGATAAGAGTAGTCTGATGGATTCCCTGTTTTTGGGTGTCGGAATAATTTTCTGAGATTATTAATGGTCACTGGCACTTTTAGAGCTGGATTGTGTGCTCCAAATTCAATTTCTCTAAGGCTTTTTCCCTCTAGTTCGTCTTCGCTTAGTTCGTCTTGGCTTATGTCTTCGCTTAGTTCGTCTTGGCTTATGTCTTCGCTTAGTTCGTCTTCGCTTTTGATTCTCTTAGAAGCCTGTTGATCATTTAGGATGAGCTTAGGAGCCTCTGGATTATTTTGATCATCTAATTTATCTAAGAAATAACCTCTCTGATCGATTTCAATATGTGAAGGGCAATACATCCAAACATACTCTGTACCTATTTTTTTACTTGAATCGCAAGGATCTGGCTCATTCCACCTCTTAAGAGAGATCTCTTCGGGAATCGGTGGTACTGGCCCGACATTTCCTATATAATGTTTATAGACGCTTTCATTAAGAACGTTAGCAAGTACTAACGCAAGTCTTCTTTTATAAGAGGAGCCTTCTGGTAAATAGTCCTTCGGATCTATATCTCGATGGAGGCCCAATTGAATTTGGCATTGTTGTTTCCACTGAAACGTCTCAGCACTGCATTGCTTCCAAGCTTTGCACACTTTTTCTGCCCGATGCAGGTCGTTTGGTCTCATAAAACTCAAAATATGGCCGAGTAGTTCAGAAGGTAAGTCTGGAAACGACCAAGGAGGCGACCAAGGAGGCAGCCAATTAGGAGGAGGCACCCATTCAAGAACTTGTCTGCTACTTTGCAGCGAACTTATTGTCATAAAAACCTCTTTTTGATAACGCCTTTTTAACTTCGAAGTGCGACAAAAGCAGACTTCTATCTTCTGCGATCGCAGGCCTTTCTGACCACTTTTAATTTTAATCTGCTTGTCGCACTTGCTGGTTGAATGGGCTATTATAAAATAAATATACATTAATTGTAAGCATTAATAAATTAATTAATTCCATTTGGGACCAAATGTGCGCTTTTAAAATTGAAAATGCAGAAACGAGATCAAAAATCTTGAGGACGTGCAAAGAAAAATGGGATCAATATCTCAATAGAATGGAAGTTGTAGCTTCTAAAGCTGTATTCTGTGGAAATGAGATGAGGGGATGTGGTATGCTGTTCTCTTTTAAGCAACTAAAATTTTAAGGCTATGATCAATTTACACGTATTGAGTTTAGATGAGTTAAAACAATGGCTTGTGACAAACGGAGAAAAGCCGTTTCGCGCTAAGCAGATTTTCCAGTGGATCTATGAAAAGAAAGAGACTGATTGGGAGAAAATGACCGATCTGAATGTCTCATTGCGCAACCTTCTGAAAACTCACTTTTCATTGAGTCCCTTAAAGCTTGTAAAAATGCAACATTCTACCGATTCGGAAACGATTAAATTCTTATGGGAATTATCTGATGGAAATCTAGTAGAGTCTGTTTTAATCGGCTCAGATGAGAGACGAACGGTTTGCGTTTCTTCCCAAGTGGGCTGTCCCGCTCGTTGCTCTTTTTGCGCATCGGGTAAAGAGGGGTTATTACGTAATTTAAATACAGCTGAGATTTTTGCTCAAGTCTATGAAATTGATCGCATTTTGCATCAGAAACAAGAGAGAGTTTCCCACGTCGTCTTTATGGGAATGGGGGAGCCTTTTGAAAATTATGAAAACGTCTTAAAATCGATTCATTTACTCATTAGTGTCGATCGCTTGAATATTTCACAAAGACGGATTACTGTTTCAACAGTTGGTGTAGTCGAGGGGATTCGCCGTTTTATGGAAGAGGGACTTAAGGTGAATTTGGTTCTGTCTTTGCATGCGCCAAATCAACATATTCGCAAAAAAATCATCCCCTATGCTAGACGCTATCCGTTAGAAGAAATTATTGAGGCAATGGTCGATTATTTCAAGGTGACCAATCGAGATGTGACCTATGAGTACACCTTGATTAAAGACATCAATGACAAACAAGAGCATGCAGAGGAGTTGGCAGAGCTTCTTAAAGGACAGCAATGCACCGTTAATCTCATTCCTTACAATCCAGTTCCAGGGCTTTCTTTAAGTCGCCCAGAAAAAGAAGACATCGAGCTCTTCCGAGAGATCTTGGTAGAGCGTGGTATTAACACAACCTGGCGGTACACAAAGGGTAAAGACATCGCGGCCGCCTGTGGGCAGTTAGCGATGCAAAATAAATTACAATTAATGACTAGCTAAAAAATAAGTCATCGTGAAAGAATAAATCTTATCATTTATAGGATAAGATGGGGTGTGACAAACGCTCGTTCCTAAGCGTTCGTCACAGCGCTTTTTTGCCTAACATTTTATCTTAAGTTTCCAAGCTGTATTTAAGACAGAAATACGCTGGAACAATTTAACGATGACAGACGCTTAGGAGCTCAAGCGTTTGGCACACCCCAAGGATAATGTATGAGTAGCGCGCTAGCACTAACACTTTCACGAGTCTTACTTGGACCTGTTTTTTTGATCGTCTATCTCTATTATCAAGACTTAGGGATCAAGTTGCAGTGGCTTCCCTATGCATTGCTCTTTTTAGCTGCGATCTCTGAATTATCCGATCTTTTTGATGGAAGGCTCGCCAGACGTCATAATAAAGTAACCGATCTCGGTAAACTCTTAGACCCGATGGCCGATAGTATTTTTCGCCTCTCTGTTTTACTCGCCTTTACTCAAGGTTTGATCCAGTTGCCTCTTTTGCTCGTTTGTGTCTTCTTCTATAGAGATATGATCATTAGCACATTGCGTACATTATGTGCGCTTAGAGGATTTGCTCTAGCGGCGCGGCTTTCTGGGAAAATTAAAGCAGTGATCCAAGCGGTGATCGGATTTTTCATCCTCATTCTAATGATCCCGTATTCACAAGGGTGTTTAGATTTGACTGTGCTACAGGAGATTAGCTTTTATAGCGTTTCTGTAGGCGCTGTCTATACGGTTTATTCAGGCCTCGAATATATTTATGCGAATCGCAAATACATCAAAAGAGCTCTGGGCATTAACTCGACTTTGTAACTTTTTCTGAGCTCATCTCGCTTGAGATGAGTCTCTCAGGTGTATACTGCAGTCGGCCAGAAAAAGTTGCAAAGTCGAGATTAAGAAGGGACTTGCTTCTGACTCTTAATTTTTTTAGCGATCTGCTCATAGAGTTTTATGTAAAGCGGCGCTGCACTTTTCCAGGTGAAATCCATTTTCATTCCATTCATTAATAATTGCAGCCATTTTTTTCTGTCTTTTTTATAGCAGGCAAGTGCGCGATCGAGTGCCCAATAGACCCCTTCTTTATCAGGAAAATCAAAAGTAAATCCATTGCGCGCGTCAAGTGGTTTAGAAGAAGTGTCGATATCAAATACCGTATCTGCAAGGCCGCCTGTTACCCGCGCGATTGGGATTGTCCCATAGCGCAAGGCGATCATTTGAGTCAGTCCACACGGTTCAAAAAGAGAGGGGATGATAAAAAGATCTGCTGCAGAAAAAATAAGATGCGCTAAAGCCTCATCCTTATCCAATAAGATAGAAACATGCGCGTGATTTTTATATTTAGCTTGCAAGAGTTCAAAAGAGTCTTTGATTTTACCTGTTGCAGCGCCCCCGAGCAAAATGAATTGTCCCCCTTTCTCTAAAGTCCGCTCAAGAGCCACTTGAATGAGCTCGGGTCCCTTTTGAGGGACGAGGCGCGTAACTGCCGCAACAATCGGGCGGTTACATTCTTTTAAACCTAAGTGAGTGCGCAAGTGACGTCTATTCTCCTCCTTTCCTAAAAGAACAGCTTCTAATTGCGTCTCAGTACACACATTGTGTGTGTTGTAGTTATGAACGAGATAGGAATCGAGCTGAGGGTCCCAAAAACGCTCATCAATCCCATTTAAAATCCCATGGAGCTTTTTTTGATTTTTGATCAGTGATTCCTGCAATCCACATCCACCTTCAATTGTTTTAATCTCTTTTTCGTAGTTTGGGGAGACGATTGTGATTTGATCTGCATATTCAATGCCCCCTTTCAAGATATTAACGAGAGAGGGATGGCTGGGATCTTGCATTTTTTCTAGGACAAGAAAGTCCTTCCCTTCCAGCCCAATTTTTATAAGCTCCGTGTAGGCGCATTTCCCTTGATGTTCTAGGTTGTGGATGGTCAAAAGAGTGCCGCCAACGCAATAGTTTAAAGGAAGGTAGATTTCCCTGTATAAAACACTCACAAGAGCTGTTGGCCAGTCATGTAGATGGATAACATCGGGATGTTTATCCGCTTTATGGAGATATTCGATGGCCGTCCTGGAAAAATAGGCAAACCGATGAATATCATCATGGCAGCCATAAATCATTCCCCGACTAAAAAAATAGTCAGGGTGATGAGGCTCTATTAGAAGAACTTTCAGACCATCCATTTCAGCAGACCAGATCGTGTTATTGTAGCGATTAGGCCCGTCAGACGACCAAAGCTCCAGATGGTCTACTTTTAAATTTTTTAATTGACTGTAGTCCAAGCAGTCATATTTAGGGAGAATGATCTCGACTGTATGGTTCAGCCTGCAGAGTTCTTTGGATAGCCCATGGATCACATCGGCTAGTCCGCCAACCTTTGCAATGGGAGAGAGTTCGGAAGCAATATGGATGATGTGCATGTCTTTTTTTTAAATCTCTTCGTTATTTAACTCTATAATAAAAAATTTAATTTTGGTCTAATGTGATCATGAATGCATTTCCACTCGTCATTTCTTTTTATACGAAAGACACCTATTATCAATGGGAAGTCCAAAATCTCATTGAGTCGTGTCGGAAATTTGGATTAGAGCATTATATTGAGGGGGTTGATTCGTTTGGCTCTTGGGAGCTCAACTGCGCTTTTAAACCCTTTTTTATCTATGAGGCTCTTCAAAAGCATAAAAGAGCTGTTTTTTGGCTCGATGCGGACGCCGCGTTTGTTCAAAAACCTGAAATCCTTCCCGTTTTTGAATCGGATCTAGCCGTTCGAATCAATGATTTGTCTCAAGATCATCCCTCTAAAGTGCTTTCGGGCAGCCTCTTCGTAAACTACTCACCTGGAGCCAATCGGGTCATGCGCCTGTGGATAGAGGAGTGTCAAAGGCAATTAACCGATAAGGATCGCAGTTTAGAGTTTTGGGACCAAATTGCCTTAAGGGATGTCATCTTGAATCCAGAGACGCTTTCTAATATAGGGGCATTACCCCATAGCTATACCAAGATATCTGGCCACGTTTTGGACGAAAAAAACATCTTGAATCCCGTGATAGAGCATTATCAAGCTTCCAGACGGTATAAAAAAATGATTAATGCTACCTTGACAAAGTCACATTAGACAAAAGCTTTTTTTTGCGTGAAAGCCTAACTTGACAAAGTCACATTAGACAAGACTTTTTTTGAGCGTCAAAGCTCCCAGGGATCGAATAGCGCAAATGGGGCTAGTATTGAATAATACAACCCCATTTGCGCTATTCGATCCCTGGGGCTTTCACGCCAAAAAAAGTTTTTG
>CAMAVL010000120.1 GCA_945861735.1 Chlamydia trachomatis | reverse complement strand
AAAGCCCCGAGGATCGGCGATCCGCGGGAGCTTTCGCGCAGGTCCAAATCCAAGTTTCAGGCCGACTGCAGTATATCCTATGCAACTCCCTCTAATAACTTGTAGCCCCAATCTTCACTTTTCCTCTAAAAATCCTGTAGACGATGAATCCATATCCCAAAACTAAAGGAATCCCGATTGCAACGATGATAAGGAGCACTTTAAGCGTTAAAGGAGACGCTGCGGCATTATAAAATGTTAAGCTCAAAACTTCTGGATCGATGCTAGAGCGTACAAGCATTGGAAAAATGCCCACTCCAAATAATAGAAATAACGTCAAAATGCCAAAACAAGAATAGAGAAAGGCTGTTCCATCTCTACCTTTAGAAAACTCCCTCGGAACGTTTAGAATCGCTAACACGGTTGCAACAGCTAATAAAAACCAAAGAGGCTCTTCTTTCATCCGATCTAACATATGAGGCATATGAACCCATGTTGCCCATGTGACAATCAAGTACATGATCATAAAAAAGAGGATGCTTTTCTTAACCCAACGGCGCAGACGATCATGAAGCGCGCCGTCTGTTTTCATGGTTAGAAAAATAGCGCCGTGCATCATCAGTAAACTACAACTTAACACCCCAATTAAAAGAGGATATGGGCGGAACAGTATCTCAAACGCACCCACAAACTCCCGATTGTGATTGAGAGGGACCCCCTCGATGAGGTTTCCAAGGATCACACCGATTCCAAATGCAATGATAAAGCTTGCAACACTAAAGACAATATCCCAAGTCGAGCGCCAAGCAAGCGAGTCCTGCTTACTGCGAAATTCGATGGAGACTGCTCTAAAGATTAAACCACAGAGAAAAATCATACACAAATTATAAAAACCAGAAAACAGAGCAGCATAGACATCGGGAAAACCACCGAAGAGAGCGCCCCCTACAATGACAAGCCACACTTCATTTCCATCCCATACAGGACCGATTGCATTTAAAAAGATTCTACGGTCTTGATTGTTTTTGGTAAATAAATGCAGCATCCCAACGCCTAGATCAAATCCATCGAGAATCACATAAAACACAATCGATAGGCCGATGACAAAATACCACAGCAAATCTAGATAAAATTCATTCATTGGAAATACCATTTAATGAGTTTATAAAAGGATCACGAAATGGACTTTTTTCAGAAAGTGGATCTTCTGATTCGGGGCCATGTTTGATTTTTTGATCTAGAAGATATAAAAACAAAACTAATAACAAGATATAAATAACGACAAACATGATGATCGACATCATCACCTGACCTGCATTAATTGTGCTCGAAACTGCATGTTGCGTGCGCAACAACCCCCACACGACCCAAGGCTGACGGCCAGCTTCTGCCGTGATCCATCCCGATTGATTGGCTATTTGAGGCAATGCAACAGAAAAAACCATAGACCAAAGCAGCAATTTCGCATGAATAATTTTTTTCTTGAATCCCATAATGATCCCCCCAAGCGTCACAAGGACCATTAGCCCCCACATCAGAATCATCATGTGATAGGTTTGAAAAACGAGACCGACGTTCGGCCAATCTTCTTTGGGCGTTTGATCTAAGCCTGTTACTGGAGTTTTGAAATCTCTATGAACGAGAAAGCTAAGCAATCCTGGGATTTTAAGACCTTTAACCGTTTGGGTAGAGGAATCGACCCATCCAAATACACCCATTGGAGTATATTCCTCTGTTTTAAAGACCCCTTCTATTGCAGCGAGTTTTGAAGGCTGATTTTTAGAAACGCCCCTTGCCGTGCTATCTGCAGAAATCAGTTGTAAAATCAAAACAATAGCACCGACAAGCAAGCTGGCCTTCATCGTCACTTGTGCAAATTCCAGATGTTTTTTCTTCAAATAATAGTATGCGCTCACACTTAAAACTAAAAAAACACCTGTTAACCAACAGCCTAAAATAACGTGGACGATCCGATCAACAGAAGATGAGTTTAAAATCATTTGCCACAAATCTGTAACGATCGCTTTAGCATCATTCCCCTCTCCTACGATTTTATAACCCCTAGGCGTTTGCATCCAAGAATTGGCAATTACAATCCAAACCGAACTAAAATGAGCTCCTAAAGCGACGAGGATTGTCGAGAGATAGTGGATTCTAGCGCTCACCTTTTCCCAGCCAAATAACATTAATCCTAAAAACCCTGCTTCGAGAAAAAAGGCAAAGATTCCCTCTGCTGCAAGAGCGCTTCCAAACACGTCTCCCACAAACCGGGAATACCTCGCCCAATTCGTTCCAAATCCAAAGAGTTGAACAATTCCCGTCGCAACGCCCAAAGCAAAGGTCAAGGCAAAGATTTTCGTCCAAAACTTCGTGATTTCCTTATAAAGCGGCTTCTTTGTTTTAATGTACATCCCTTCAAAAATCACAAGCATTAACCCTAAACCAATGCTCATGGGCGGGTAGATGTAGTGAAAAGAGCTTGTTAGCGCGAATTGAATGCGAGACAACACAACAACATCCATCAGATACTCCTTCCTTAAAAGATAAATTTTAAAACAATTTTTTAATTTGTCAATAGACATCTTTCAATTGCTCTAGATGCTAAGATCTACTATACTTTAGAGCTTGATCCCTTTTGGGTTAAGGTGTACAAGGTGATTTCATCTGTAATTATAGAGACTTAAATGAGCGCGCTTTTTCACACTGCCACTCCCCTTATTGAAATCGTGATCATCACGGTTTTGCTCAACTATTTACTCTCTTTTTTTTGGAACACCCGTTCCATGGACCTCGTTTTAGGCCTACTTGCTTTCCTATTCATCTTTGCGATCTCCTCTTTATTAAGTCTTCCGACTTTACGTAGGCTCATGCTCTTAATCGGCAATGTCGCCGTTATCGCTGTTTTGATTATTTTTCAACCCGAATTGCGCGTTGCCCTCTCTAAGCTCAGTCTCAAGGGCAAGCGCTATAAAGAATTAACGGAATTTGACAAACTCCTCGATCATCTCGCTAATTCTGTCTATAGAATGTCTGAAAAAAGAATTGGAGCATTGATCGTTTTACAAAACGAAGATAGCCTGGATGAATTTGCAAATAAAGCAGTGACCCTCAATGCGAATTTCTCTTCTGAGCTCCTCGAATCCATTTTTACAATAACAACCCCTTTACACGATGGCGCTGCAATTATTCGCGATACAACTATTTTAGCAGCTGCTGTGATCTTGCCTTTAGCTGAAGACAGCTCTCAACTCAGCCGTTCAATGGGAACGCGCCATCGCGCAGGTCTTGGAGCTAGCCAGTTAACTGACGCGATTGTGATTGTCGTGTCGGAAGAAACAGGTAAAGTCTCTATTGCGCGCGATGGCGTAATGACTCCTGGCGTTAAAGTCGACCGCTTTAAAGGAATTATTCGCAGCGTATTTATACCTCCTCAACAATCCGACTTTAAAAGTCAGTTTAACTTACGGGAATGGATTAAGCAATGAAGACCCTACTTTTCCAAATCTTCATCCGCAATTGGGTGCGCAAATCGATCGCCCTCATTTTAGCAGCCATTATTTGGCTAGTTGTCAGCCAAACGCTCACAGCAACCCGCAATATTACCAATGTCTCAGTACACATCATCAATATCCCAGCTGGAAAAACCATTGAAGGGATTCAGCCCAATGGCAGACTCTCAAAAAAAATCACCTTAACGCTTGTCGGCAGTAAGACAATCCTAGATGAACTCACCCCCTATGACTTAGAAGTTGTTCTGGATGCCTCTCAAAAACCCGAAGAGTGGATTGCGACTATATCGAAAAAAAATCTCGTCTCTCTTAATCCTGAAATTGATATTTCTAACGAAATTAACCGGGTCTATCACCCCAACTTTTTCGTCCGCATGGCAAAACTCATTACCGATCAAATTCCCATCGTCATCACTGATCCCGTCGGTGAAGCGCCTCGGGGCTACCAGTTTCTCGATGTCTGGCCCTATCGGCTCAACTTAACAGTCAGCGGTCCAGAAGAGGTGATTAAGCGCCTTAAACTCAAAGAACACCGCATTACTTTTAACTTAAATGACGTCACAAGAACGCAACTCGATGCGTTAGCTAATAATGCTGATGCTTCCCGATCCGATGTGGTCAGTTTCTTTGTGCCAGAACAATGGAAGCAAATCAGCCTCCCACTCCTCTCAGATAGTCCCATTAAAATTGATGACCCGCAAGCTAAATCGCTCCGCATCGATTTCATCCGCTGCAATTTGCTCTCCATTGACAAACCCCTTCCCGTCTCTCTTTTTTTCCCAGAGAAAAATCTCGACACCTTAAATCCCTCAACCGTCTCCATTGCCCCTGGCAATTTAATCCAATCCAATCATGGCCTAAATCAAATTACACTCCCCCTCTTTGCCAATGGGATCGACAGCCTCTTTTTACAGACCGTCCAAAACATGCTCCAAATCGTTGTGATCGTAGCGCCTAAAACAGAGCGCAGCTTACTAGAATGGAGCATCGAATTCATCAACCCACGCCAACTCGAAAATGCCTATGTCGCAAAATTAATGGTTGATGTCTCTGATAAAGATACAGCTCTGTTACAGCCCCATTCACGCCAAGAATACTTCCGCAATCGTTTCCGCAGTTACATGAACCGCTTCCAGCTTTTTAAAAGCGACGAAACCAAATTTGACCTCGCCATTTTCCTCAAAAATAACCAAATCGAAATCCAGGAAACAGCATCTTTAACCGATACGTCCCATCAATCACAAAAAAATGAAAATAACCATCCTTAAAAGCCAACTCTTTCGCACGGGAGGACTTGAAAAATACACCTGGAACATCGCCGCCGCATTTTGTAAAAAGGGATTTCCAGTAACCATTTTAACAACGGGCAAAGTCACACCTGCCGTTTCTAGATTTACCGATCCCAATCTCAAAATCTTCTCCTTTCCGATCGATTACCCTTTAAGCAGTCTCAATGTCTATCACTTTGATAAAGCCTGCCAAAGCTATCTCCGAGACCATCCCACATCTATTGTCTTTAGCCTCGATCGTAATAGATCCCAAACGCATCTGCGCGCTGGCAATGGAGTCCATGCAAGCTATTTGCAAAGACGGAGCCAAGAAGAGGGTTTCTTAAAACGGTGCAGTTTTGCGCTCAATCCCCTCCACAAATGCCTTCTTAAATTAGAAAAACACGCCTTTGAAGATCCCTCTCTCCAAGTCCTCTTTACCAATTCCCACATGGTCAAAAATGAAATCCTATCCCTCTATAAAACCGATCCCCAAAAAATTCAAGTGATCCATAACGGCGTCGAGTGGCACGAAATGAAAAATGACTTTACTCTCTCTCACATACAAAGACCTTCTTTCGCCAAAGAATTTGGGCTTGACCTCACAAGCTATCAATTTCTCTTCATCGGAAATAACTACCACCGCAAAGGACTCGAAAAACTCCTCTATGCATTGGCAAGTCTTCCCCATAAAAACTTCGAACTCTCCGTTATCGGTAAAGAAAAAAACATTTCCTACTTCCAAGCCCTTAAGCGCAAACTCAATCTAAAAGACCAGATCCACTTCTTTGGTGAAAGGTGCGATGTGCGCTCTTTTTACAAAATAGCTGATGCCCTCATAATCCCCTCCCTCTATGATCCTTTCGCGAATGTCACCGTAGAAGCTCTCGCTATGGGAGTCTTCGTCGTCTCCTCAAAAACAAATGGAGGACATGAAGTATTAACCCAAGAGAATGGAGTGATCATTGATGATTTGAATGATTGTAACTCGGTGGCTCAGGCTTTAGAAACAGCCATGAATCATCCTAAAACGCTTCAAAGCAGCCAAAGAGTGCGCGATTCCATTCAGCACCTAGACTTCGAAAATCAGCTCAGCTCCCTTTGCGACGTGACGCTTGGGCGTCCCACAGTATAAAAAATCAATGGAAAATTAAGGCATTTGTTTGTTAATCTAGCTTGACAAAGTCACATTAGACAAAAACTTTTTTTGGCGTGAAAGCCCCAGGGATCGAATAGCGCAAATGGGGTTGTATTATTCAATACTAGCCCCATTTGCGCTATTCGATCCCTGGGAGCTTTGACGCTCAAAAAAAGTCTTGT
>CAMAVL010000119.1 GCA_945861735.1 Chlamydia trachomatis | reverse complement strand
AGCCCTCACCAGCAGCCCTGCCTACGCACCTATCGGATTTATACACGCGAAAGAAGGCGCTTGAGTTGTTTTTGTTTCTAAAAAACGTCTTAATTGTTGTTTTGTTGTTTGTAAGCGTGTATAATAATTGGTTATAAAGACAAATATTTTTTAATGAAGTTATTTTTAAATTTAATTAATGTGATTAATGTCATCGAATATAAGAATACATAATTTTATTCAAGCAGCGCAATTAGCGGATTCCAATAACCCTTTGGTCATGGATTCTTCTGGTCGCGTCAAATGCGTCCACTCTTCTTCTATTGAAGAAAATCGATCCTCCTGGCGCTATTTAATTACTTCCTTAAATCAGATCTTAGGGGTTAATAAGGTTGCTTCCATTTTTTACAGATATGGCTTAAGCGTAGACGGAATTGTTCAATCGGGAAAGCCCCTTTTACCGACAGATATTGAGCTTTGTGGCGTGGGATCTAGTCGGATCTTTACAAAAGATCTTAAAAAAGCAGGTGAAAAGCTCAAAAGTATTTCTTCTCAAGAGCTTCAAAAGCGATGGTCTTTGGCAAATCCTTTTCCTGTAAACAGTTGTAAGTTTCCTCTCTTGCCGGCTAAATGGATCAATCATAATCCGCTTTTCATGGATCAAGATGCTCAAAACCTTCTTTTTGATATGCATACGTTGTCTTTTGAGTCTTGGCTCGAGCGGTTTTCTAAATGTGTTGTCAGTTATGAACTCGAAGAGAAGCAGCTGATTCCGGCGCCTGGAATCAACGGACAGACTGCATTTTATAAAGTGCATCAAAAAATTATCGGATATGGCTTAGTAGCCTACGCTCTTAAGCCTGTAGGGAAAAATACTTTGCTTAAACCCTATATTGTTTTTCGGCCAACGCAAACCAATTTGTCTCGGTTGGATGCTGTAGAAACATACCTCAACGACTTTGAACTGCATATTGGTAGATCGGGGTATCAGCACAATAAACACAAATTTGATCAGTTAATGACAAATAAAAAGTTTTGTTCCGATCGCAATAAAATAGGTATTGCAGGGTATAGTTTGGGAGGCGTCTACGCACAACGGTTTTTAATAGATTATTGGGGTAAAGTATCAGAGGCTGTATTTTATAATGATCCGAGTGTAGAAAAAGATCTTGCGGAGTTATTTGCAAACACAATGAATGCCCAGCCGCCTAATAAAGCCCCTTTAAAGTTAACCATTGTACGTGTTGAAGGGGATCTTATTCATTACATTGGGGATAAGCATGTAGGATGGGGGATCACGCATCCAAATGTCAGTGTGCGTGTGCTGAAATTTGATCGTTCTGATCGCCAAAATACTAAGTCACAACTGCATGCAACACGGGTCTTTGACACAGTCGATCGGGACTATACAATGTATGTCATTCACCAGCCTCAAGAGCTAAGAAATGATCTCGATAACGCCCGCCGCGGCAATGCTTTTGCTTGGTATCAGAAAATCCACCGTGTATGGGGGCGAGTGATTTCTTTCTTTTTAGGGGGAATCATGCTCATCTGCAAAGGGATCGGTGCCATTTTCAAAATCAAAATCTTAAGAAGTGGTCATTAGAAGGAAAAGGACCTGCTGTACGTTATCGAGTTAAGAGCTCTTAAGCCTATGTCTTTGTGTTACCATAAATTCGTGTCCAAAGAAACTAGGGGCAGTATAGTTTGTTCATCTAACAAATGAGTGCTTTCTCATAGAGAGTTAGTTTAGCAGAATGGAAAGCTGGATGCTATTGGTAATCAATGGTTTAGTGAATTATCGAATTTGCAAGAAACAAGACGTGTAAAATAATTTTTTTAAAAAAGAGCAGGCGTAGGAAATTAACCCTATTTCAGCGCTTTCTAAAGGTCTTGATACAGACGGGGATGAGAGCAATGATCCCTAATCCAATCAGGGTTATTTTCATCTGCGTATTGAATAGATCGTCAATTGAAAAGGTAACGTGAGTATTAAAATAATGGGATAAGCCCATTCCTTCTTGAGCTAGAAGGACTGCTAGCGGAATGACTCCGATGAGTGTGGTCCAAAAAAAGGTCGATTTTTTCACCCTTAAACACACTGCGGCAAAGTTGATGATCCAAAAGGGGAGAAGATGGGAAAAGCGGAAAAAGAGAAGGAAGGGGGCGGGGGCTGTATTGAATTTTTTCTCCAAATAGTTCGATTGGGGGAACTTAGGTTTAAGATGTACCTGAATAAAGGCTTCCCTTACAGCAAGAAAGAAGAGCATCGCTCCAAGGGTTTCCGAAAGAACAATATAGAAAATGGCCAGTGGTAATGGAAACAGGAAGCCAGCGATGAGGCTTAAGAGAATGGAATCGGGGATGATGAGACAGACTGAAACGATATAAATGGAGAGAAAATAGAATGCAGAGAGGAAGGGGTGCTGGTGGGTGTAGTTAAGTAGGATGGTGTATTTTTCTTTAATGTAGTCAAAGGTCAGTAAGTTGTAGATTCCACTTAAATAGAGAGCGATGATCCCTATGAGAATCATCGCTAATGGAAGGTAGGTTAGAATCGTTTTCTTCATTTGACGCTGACAAAAGAGCCGAAGTTATGGACATCTTCTTTGGTAATGAGTTCGTAATGGAAATCATTTTCAGTGGAGACAACTCCTTCAATAAGAACTGCTAGTCGGCGGGAATTTTCACGAGAGAGGAAGCTCTTAGCAATTTCACAAAATTTTTCATAGGAAAGACTTTTTGTGGTTTCAATGCGTCTTTTGATCCAGTCAAAATCCTTGTAGTCGAATGCGAGGCCATTGAGTTGACTTAACATCGTTGCCATATTTTCTGGGGGCATTTCCAAAAGAGTGATCACATTGGTTCGGATATTTTCAAATCTTTCAGGCGGAAGGACGATTTTAAGGTTTTTATTAAAATCTTCTAAGAACAGCTCAAAACGCGCTAGAAGCTCAGAAGGATGGTGGGAGCTGGATTGAACTGCAAAGTATTGCAGCAGTTGTCTCTCTTTTTCTGTGTCCCAAGCTTTTGCAATGTAGGCGGTTTGTTGTTTGGTACGCAATGTATCGAAAAAGGCATCTTTAAGAGCAGAACCTAAAATTTGTTGGACGGCTCTTTTCTCAAAGGTATAGTCCCCTTCTTCTAAGAGAAGCATCACCCCGTTACCTTGTCTATCGGTATTTTGTGTGAGCATATACGGACCGTATTTCTCAGAGAGAAGCAGGACTTCGGGTTTGGTTTGATTCTCCACGAAATAGGGTGTGGATCCTAAAGTTGTTTGAAGGCCAAGCCAGAGGGTTTGAGCATCGGTTTCTTGGATATTTCCATAAATAAATGCTTCCGTATAGGTAGCTATTAGAAGTCTCTTAGAGAAGTCTAAGAAATCTGCGTAGGAGAGCTCTTTAATCGCTTTGAGCTTGTCTGCATTCGTTGGGTTTTTAAAAATGATGCTATCTAAAAGCTCACTTGCTTGGCGAACAGGAAGCTCTTTAGATGCATTGGAGTAGTCAGCAGCCAAGGAGGTGCGATAGATTTCCATTTGTTCGGAAGTCGGTTCTACGGATTTCAGTGCTTCAAAAATTTCGACGAGGAGCAAAGGGGCTTTATCGCTAAATCCTTGAAGGGAAATTTTTAAGCTGCTGTCATCAGAGGAAAAACTTGTTGCAATGCCGGCATTTTGAGCGAAGAACAGGCAAGAGGTGAGTTTTTCATTTAATGCACGAAGATAAAGATCGGTTAAAACTTGAGATTTAGGAGAGTGATTAATGAGAGGGGATTTTAAAGAAAAAATGGTTCCTATCTCAGGAACGCGGTAGTGGGTATCTTGGGCGAAATAGACCTTAGATCCTGGATCGCTATGAAGAAGTAGCGGTGTCTGTGTTGTTGCACCATCGTCTACTTCGGGAATGAGTGCGAGTTGGGAGGGGATGTAGGGGTTTTTTTGTGGAAGTTGGATGTTTGGATTAATCTGCATCTCTTCCCAGGCAGTTAAGCGATCAGAAGAGATCTCTTTAATCGCATACTCTGCATGCATCCACTTTTCTTTTGTATCAGGTAACACGCCCGTTTTGCTGGGGTCTGCAAGGACAAAATAGAGGCAGGAATCAGGTGTTAAAGAAGTCACAAAGAGTTCTAAGAATTCAGGGTCGTAGGTTGATGGGATCATCGTCTTTTCGGGATATGTTTTTAAGTCTTCATAGACGAGATTCTCAGTTAAGCGGATAACGCTTACAAAGGCATCATCTCTAGATTGATATTGATAGTTGATTTGAGCCATCGTAGAGAGCTCATCATAGAGGTGTTCTGGAATTCCCTCTTTTTTAAGGCGCGCGATCGCTTGATAGGTTTGGGTAATGGCCGTATCGATTTGAGTCAAACCATAATCTGTGAGCGAGATGTCGATAGAAAAAAGGAGGCTGTTTTTTGCAAAGCGGTCGCAGGTAACATGGATCCCTTCGGCTATCTTCTCTTTTTTGAGAGCGTCGATGAGGCTATTTCCCCCTTCTTGACCTAATGCATAGGCAATGATCTCTGGTGCTTTTCGGTCGATATCACTTGCAAATTCAGAAGAGACTTCCCATGTCAAAGAGAGTTGTTTAATGTCCTTAATGGGCTTGATAAAGATCATATGCCCCCGCTGCTCTTTAGAAGTCAGCTCTGAAGGAATGGGGCGCTCATTGACTTGAAAAGAAGCGACTTTAGAAAAGTTTTGTACGGCAAGTGCTCTAATTTCTTCAATAGGAAGAGGGGAAACGATGGCTAGATGCATCCGATTGGCGCTATAGTGGCTTTTATACCAGTCTTTAAGAGCCTCTTGGGGGATGCCTGAAAGGGTGGCTGCATTTCCTGTTGAAAAAGAGCAGTTAGGATGTTCTGGATTGCCTGTTTCTTTCAAGATCATGTACTGGCGCCAGCCATCATGTTCGATGTTTTTGGAATGCTCTTGATCGACAGCGTGGAGTTCCCGATCAATGCTATTAGGTAAAAAGAGGGGGTCGATAAAAAAATGGGAAAAACGATCGAGCGCAGCTTGGAAAGCATCGTTATTAATAGAGAACATATAAACAGTTCGATCCGGAGCTGTATAGGCATTAACCTTGCCTCCATGATCGCTGATGAATTGCATGTACTCAAATTCTTTAGGGTAGGCCTCATTGCCCATAAAAAGCATATGTTCTAGAAAATGGGCAAGTCCTGGATATTTTTTCGGATCTTGCCAAGATCCCGCTTCTACTGCAAGTCCGGCTGCAGATTGATCGACATCTGGGTCAGACACGAGATAAATCTCAAGGCCGTTTTTAAGAACGAGTTTTTCGATTGTGCGGCTTGCTAAAGAGGGATTGAGAGCGGGAAGGGCTGCTTGATCTTCAACGACCGTATATAGAGCTGGATTGATCGCTTCGGCTTCAGCGATAAGCGCTTCTTGATGCGCTAAAATCGGCGTGCAAGCAATAAGAAAAAGAGATAAAGAGGGAATTACAAAACTCCATTCGAGCCAAATCCGCGCTTTTTTCGTTGGATTCGGATTTCTCGCAAAGTGCCTATGGCCAATAGGATATGTCACTTTTCGAGAAACCGAACCAACAAAAAAATCATCGAATTTGGCTCGCGAAGCGAGTTTTGCAATTTCCTCTAAAAATTGTTTCATAGTAGCTTTTATCCTTTAAGATGGAAATTTTAAATATTCATCGCGTACGCGTTTACAAATGTGATCCGCTCGCGCTTGCCTACGTGCATGTTTATCTTGTAACGCATTTCTTGGAAAATCGTCCATAGCGATTTGTTTGCCAAAGCAGAGATGGATCCCAGCTCTTTTAGCAGTTCGGCTCTCGCCGAGTTCTGATTGCACAGTTTCAGGAGGAGGAAGGAGTGGATATGTTTTTAAACTTAAAGGATAAAAATGAGTCGGATGTCCCGCTCTAAGTGACATCAGATAAAACATTTCGATGCTTTGAGGATCAAAAGAAGCCACTTCAAAAACGCCCATTTCATTGGGCCGATCTCTGCCACCGCTTGGAGCAACATAGATGGCTTTGCCTCCTTCGCTGAGCAGTTCACTCATGAGTTCCATTGTGCGTTTATTATGTAGCTGCTTTTTCATTTTTT
>CAMAVL010000118.1 GCA_945861735.1 Chlamydia trachomatis | reverse complement strand
CATCGCTTCAAGTAATTGGGGCAATTCACATCCCGCTGCCATTACTCGGTCTCTTTGAACGCCATAAGACTTATATCTGCTTTCACTCAAAACAGAGTTTGAAATTACGAATGTATAGGATTCATTAACAGGCATATCCCCGAGCTCTTTTGAAATGCGATTGTCAAAATAGTCAAATCCTGGATCTCTCTGCTGGGCATTGCCTGGGAACTTACCCTCTGCTGCAAGCCTTGCGATAATGCTTTTAAGTTTATTGATTGTCATACCCTGCGGCATTGTGATGATCGTATAACCGGCATCACCTTCTACTTTTAGACGATGGATGTCTTTTAAGGCTTTGAATGCGGAGACTGGATTAAACGGCCCTGCTCCTTCAAAACTCACACCATCTAGAGTGTTTAAATTAACGATCCGGCCCCACGCTTCTTTATCGAAGATGTTCTTAAGTAATGGGAATCTGCATTTCAGTTCAGACGCTTTCCATAGGTCATAGTCTTTAACAAGGAGCTCAAATTTTTTGCTAGTAGGAGCGATTTTCGCTAACTCTTTTCCAGTGAAATGCTTGAAAATATTCAGCATAAGCTCATCGGGAAGAGCGTCAAAAGGACTCGCGTTTGGTTTTTGTGCATCGATTTCGGTAACGCCAGTACGATTGGAGAAGTAGTAAACAGCGCCTAGGGCTCCTATTACCCCCAAGGCAATTGGTGAAATCCAACTATTTTGATCTTCCCCATCTTCTTGTGTTGCATTCATCAAAGAACAGCTTTCAGCGATTTCAAATAATTTCATTATAGAATTGCTCATTTTATTACTCCAATTATTGTTTTATTTAAAATAAAGATACCATGTTAATTCGAAAAATACAACTATAATCTATATAGAGATGCGGTTGATAACTAATTCTTAAGTGGCTCAATTTCAGGCGATTAAAGCTTTTATGCATCACAAAATCAACTTTTCAAGATTTGGTGATACAAAAATTCATAATAAACCACATCACCAAATTCATTTTTCTTGATTTGGTGATATCTACATGCTATTATCAGGTAAAAAGGACCCCATGCTCCATCGATTTATAGGCCGTAAAAGAGAGGTACAACTCCTCGATGAACTCTTCAAAAAAAATTCCTCCAGCTTGGTCGTCATCCGAGGAAGACGCCGCATTGGAAAAAGTCGTTTAGCTCAAGAATTCTCCAAAGAAATCTCACACTATATTTTTTCAGGCCTTCCCCCCACTAAAGGAGTCTCCGCAGCGGCCCAAAAAGAAGAATTTGCGCGTCAATTACAAAGAGAAATGAAAATCCCCCTCCCTAGAGCGGATGACTGGGGAGATCTATTTTGGGCCCTCTCCGCTCAAGCAGCAACTGGGAAAATCGTTATTGTCTTAGATGAAATCAGCTGGATGGGTTCAAAGGATCCCTCATTTTTGGGAAAGTTAAAAACAGCTTGGGATCTTTATTTTAAAAACAATCCTCAGCTCATTTTAATTTTGTGTGGATCCATTTCAAGTTGGATCGAAAAAAATATTTTGAGCAGCACGGGATTTATGGGGAGAATCTCCCTGGATATTGTATTAGAAGAACTTCCTCTTTCTGAGTGCAATGAATTTTGGAATGCGGAGCAAGATCACATATCAGCCTTTGATAAATTTAAAGTCCTTGCAGTGACTGGTGGGGTGCCCCGATACTTGGAAGAAATTTTGCCCAATCAAAGTGCTGAAACAAATATTCAAAGACTCTGCTTTCAGAAAGAAGGTCTTCTCTTTAGTGAATTTGAACGGATTTTTTCTGATTTATTTTCCACAAAAAGCATTATTTATAAAAAAATTGTAGAAAGATTAGCGAATGGCCCCTGCGAACTTAAAGACATTTATACAGCTCTTAAGGTCGAAAAGAGCGGCGTCATATCCACGTATATGGATGATCTAGTCACAGCTGGATTTGTCTCCAAAGATTTTACATGGCAGCTTAAAACGAGCTTGGACTCAAAGTTAAGTCATTACCGTTTAAAAGATAATTATTTAAGATTTTACCTCAAGTACATTGAGCCCAATAAAAAAAAGATCGAAAAACAAGCTCTTAAACTTCCGCCTGAATGGCAATCCGCAATGGGATTGCAATTTGAAAATCTTGTCTTAAACAACAGAAAAGCTATTCATCGCATTCTAGGCATCGACCCCTCTGAAATCACCAATGACAACCCCTTCTTTCAACGAAAAACAATAACGCATTCTGGGTGTCAGATTGACTATATGATCCAAACTAAATACAAAACATGCTATCTATGCGAAATTAAATTTAGTGCTGAAAAAGTCACACGCACTGTCATTGATGAAGTACAACGAAAAATTGACTCGATGAATTTACCTAAAAACATCTCGATTCGGCCCGTGCTCATTCATGTTAATGGAGTAGATGAATCGATTATTCAAAGTGATTTTTTTTCTTCTATCATCGATTTCAAACTCATTTTACAAGAGGGGACAAAATAAAGACGTGGTTGATCTCATTGAGATTACCAGCTGTAGAAACAGCTTCGATGTCATAAGAAGAAGCCCCCTCCTTCAAAGATTTGACCTTAGAGACGATCGCAACACGTAATCCAGCTGGAAATACTCCATCAAGCCCTGTCGTTACGAGCAAATCTCCCGCCTTTAAAATGCCGATCGCCTCTCTTTTCTTGAGCGGATCGTATACCTCTCCCGCCCGAAGATCGCGCGCCGGCCCCTCTTCATCTGGAAAATCGTAATTGAACCCAACCCCTTTCAAAAACTGACTGCGAGAGCGAAAAAGAGGGCTACTGCTGCCATAGAGAGCTCCCTTAGCCAAATACTTATCCTCTACTTGCTGTCCTAAAATGCGCTTGAGATGGGAGAGCACATGGGTAGTCCCCTGAATTTCTTCCGCCGAAAAGACATCGTCCCTCACTTGAAGGGCAAACATCAATGCCTCAATATGCTCAAGAACATACTGGTTTTGCTCTTTACCTCGAATCGCGCGAACAGACGGGTTTAAATGTGCATCTGTGATCAAACGCACGCGGCTCTGAGTTTTTCCAACGTATTCTACAACACCAATTAGAGAAGAACCCAAAAGAACAGGACTGTTTTTGGCAATAACTATTTGCCCAAGCGTACCATTATCCTTTTCTCCGACACTTATCCATACTGAACTACTCCAGGAAGCGGGTTCTCGAAAAATGACTTTCGCAGGAACTGCCTGGATTTGAAGCTCGAGTGCAGCGCAGAGCTCCTCAGCTCTCCGTTTAAAAAAATCGGCATTTACAGAATCTTCCCTCTCATTTTTCTGCAAAGCCTTTAATCTCTCTAGCTGCTCTTTCAAACGATCTTCAAAAAGAAGCCACTCGCGCATCGTATCAATTTGAGAGCGTAAAATCAGATTTTCTTGGCTTGTTTTATCTGCTTCCAGAAGGGAAATGCCCGAATTTTGCCCCCTTGCCGGAAGAGGAACCTTAATAAAATCAATCGTTGCATCTTTAATGAAACTAAGGCCTCTCCAGCAAGGTGCTACAGAGCAGACAACAACAGAGCGGATTTTCTCCGATACTGGAGCTGGCAAGCTCATCAACGAGAAGAGAAATAGAATTAAAATGAGATAAGGGCGGTAAACGACTCTACGCATTATAGGATAGCTCCAATTGATCTCACTACATAGTCTAAATTATCTGGATTTAACCCGCATACATTCATTCTCCCATCGCTTGTCATATAAATACCATACTCTGCAATCAACCGATCCACTTGGGCTTTTTTGAGATTGGAAAAACAAAACATTCCAAACCTTTCATGCAAATACCGAAAATCAACAGTTTGAATGGTTTTAGTGAGCTCTTGAGCAAGTTGCAATCGCATTTGAAAAATTCTCCCGCGCATCGCCTCCAATTCTCCTTGCCACAGCCCCCTTAACTCTGCATCGCCTAAAATATGACGAATGATTTTAGCCCCATGCATTGGAGGATTAGAATAGCGGGTGCGGATGATCTGTTTAACCCGACTTGTAACCGCTTTAGCCACTTTATCCGATGCCGAAACAATAAATAATGCGCCCATCCGCTCTCCATAGAAGGAAAAATTCTTAGAATACGATGTGGCAACAACGATCTCTAAACCCTTTTCCAAAAAATAACGGATTGCAAAGACATCTTTTTCTAAAGATCGTCCAAATCCCTGATAAGCGCTATCAAAAAAAGGGATCAATTTTTTTTTCATACAGATTTCAGCAATCTCTTTCCACTGGTTTTCGTTGAGATCGGCGCCTGTTGGGTTATGACAGGCTGCATGCAATACCACAACACTTTCCTCTGCTAAAGAATTCAAAAAGAAAAGCATAGCCTCATAGCAGAGTTGATGCGTGATCGAATCGTAATAGGGATAATTTTTAACCTCAAACCGGGCATCGCCAAAAATCCCCTTGTGATTTTGCCAGGTCGGATTGGAAATATATAAAAGCCCCGGCGTCACCTCCCTTAAAAATGTAGCTCCAATCGATAAGGCCCCAGTACCTCCAAGGGATTGAAAGCTGGAAATACACCCCTTAGCCCCAGACCAAAGCGTTTTTCCAAATACAAGCTCTCCCGTATGTTCTAAAAATAGTTCATCCCCACTAATCGGGAGATATTCCTTACTCTTTTCTTCTTGCAAAAGGATTTTTTCAGCCATCTTAACGCTGACTAAAACCGGAGTCTGCAAATTGGTTTCCTTATATAAACCCACGCCCAAATTCACCTTGAGAGCGCGCTTATCCGATAGAAAAGCGCTCGTTAGGCCTAAAATGGGGTCCGGAGGCGCTAGAGGCACTAAATCAAAAAATCCCATTAAATCCTATTTTCATCTTGGTCCAAAAACAACAAATCACTAGAATCTTATTCGTATCTCTTTGGGGTGTTAGCTCAGTTGGTAGAGCGCAACGATGGCATTGTTGAGGTCAGCGGTTCGATCCCGCTACGCTCCATTCTTAACTTATGAGCTCTATCCAATGCCTTCTCTTTTAAAAAAAATCCTTAAAACGCTTCAAATCCCACTTATTCTCATCGCCATTTTTGCCATTCAGCACTTCTGCCATACCCAAACGGCCGGATTTTCTATTGCCAAAATCACCGCCAAACACCCCTTTAATCTTAAGTGGGAAACGGCCCCACTCACACAAGCAGAAACAGAGCGGCTCGATCCCATTCTAGCCCAGAAATTTACATTTTTTAAACATGGTGGTCAATCTTATGTTTTTTTAAGCGAAGACGGAAAAACTGTTCTAAAAGTTTTTAAACACCACCACATGCGCGTGCCCACTTGGTTCAAAAAACTTCCCCTTCCCGCAAAATGGAAACGTTTCCATCACAAATTCATTAAAAATAAAGAACTCAAGCTCCCCGCCTTCTTTAAAAGCTGTACACTTGCCTACAACAACTTCCAACAAAGAACTGGCCTCATCTATCTTCATCTTAATCAGACAGCCCATTTAAAGAAAAAACTTATCCTCATCGACAAACTCAATATCTCTCACGCCCTCGATCTAGACACCCTCGATTTCGCTATCCAAGAGCGCACAGAACTCCCCCATGACCACTTCCTCCGCCTGCGCAAAGAAAATAACCTCGCTTCTGCCAAGGAGAGCATCGACTCCCTGCTTAACCTCATCGCCGAAAGATGCGAGAAAGGGATTTTCGATCGAGATCCTTGCATCCGCAGAAACTGCGGCTTCATAGGCAATAAAGCCGTGGATATTGATCTCGGTTCTTATATTGAAAAAAAATCAGTAAAGCTTCCCTTCATCACTCAGGCTGAGCTCTATTACAAAACGCTCAAATTCCAACAATGGCTTAAAAAGAAATACCCGGAAGCCTCTCGCTACTTCGATGCAGAGCTCCAACAGCGATTGAAAGGCTAGAGAAGGCACATCCATCGACCCAATTTTGATCATAAAAGCGAATGGACTACCGTCGTATACCCAACTCGGTCATGAACTTGGATTTGGACCTGCGCGAAAGCTCCCGCGGATCATCGATCTTAAGTCGCCCCATATTAACAATATGGGGCGACTTAAGATCGACGATCCCCGGGGCTTTGGCGCGGTCCAAATTCCAAGTTG
>CAMAVL010000117.1 GCA_945861735.1 Chlamydia trachomatis | reverse complement strand
TTAGATTTTTGAAACGAGTTCAAAAGAAGAATGTGATTTCAGACCATTTTTTGCCCAGCGCTTTCTGTCTAAGCCAAATCCAATAGCCTGAATTTACAGAACAGATGTTGCACTACCGTCCAAATTCCAAGTTGCTGACCGAGTTGGGTATATCTCCTGCATAATTAATCAGCTAGATTTTAGCAATGATTATGAAATAAGACTGCAGTATATTGAGGAAGTTGCATAACTCTCGACTTTGCAACTTTTTCTGAGCTCATCTCAAGCGAGATGAGCTCAGAAAAAGTTACAAAGTCGAGATATACTCGTTACAGCTGAATCTGAGAATTTTTGACAAGGAGGCTGCTCAAAAATTTTTGTCTGGAACGAGCGACCATTGCCGCTCAAGCAAGGCGCTAAGCGAAGACTAAAATTTTGATGCAAAGCCGACGCTGTCAAAATTCTCAGATTCAGCTGTAACGAGTATATACTGGGATATGACAGACGCGAGGAACGAGTGTTTGTCACACCCCAGTTCGAGTCTAAGAATAAAGATTGAATTTTTGGCCGAAATTGTAGAGAATCGAATTATCCTTAAATCAGGACAACCACCATGAAAATCATTATTTCTAGAATAGACCTCATCTCTTTAATCGGTAAAATTCAAAATGCTGTTCCAGCGAAACCTAGCATCCCAATTCTCGCAAATGTGTTACTCGAAGCGATCGATGATCAATTGATTCTGACTGCAACAGACCTCTCGATTAGCTTGCGCGCGCATACAGATGCTAAAGTGATAGAAGAGGGCTCAATTACACTTCCTGCTCGAAAATTCTTCCAGCTCATTCGAGAGCTTACAGCACCTATGGTCGAAATCCATTCCACATCACCAGAAACGGCTTCCATTAATGCAGGGACCTCTCACTTTAAAATTCAAGGGATGCACAAGACAGAATTCCCCACTTTTCCCGATTTAACAGATGGGATCTCGTTTACGACCACAACGACCTCTCTTAAAGAAATGCTTACTCGATCTTCCTTTGCAGCAGCGCGTGAAGATTCCCGCCAAATCCTCAATGGTGTTTGCTTATCCAACATAGACCAGCTCATGACCTTTATTGGAACGGACGGAAAACGCCTCGCTAAAATTCACACCTTAATCGATACTCCACTCGATTACAATACCTCCTCCATTATCCCTTTAAGAATTGTTGATGAAATGGTACGTGCATTAGATGAAAAAGAAGCCTTTGCTAAAGTCTTCATTGTCTCAGATAAAATTTCTTTGGAAATTGGACAGGTCATTCTCGTTGGAAAACTCTCCTCCTCCCAGTATCCAGATGTGACACGTGTAATTCCAGAGAAAAAAAATCAAGGGATCTCTTTACATCGGGAAGAACTCATGTCCCTTTTGCGCCAAGTCTCTTTATTTACCTCCGATAGCAGCTGCTCTGTTCGGTTTTCTTTCACAACCGGTGAATTACACCTTTCTGTGATGAGCGGAGAGTTTGGCGAAGGAAGAGCCAATATGCCCGTGAACTATGCGGGAGAAAAGCTTGAAATTGCATTCAACCCCATCTATTTTCTAGATATTTTAAAACACACCAAAGATGAAACAGTCAATTTCAATATTATCGATTCCTATAGCCCTGGCTTAATTACAGATTCATCAACCGCCCAATTTGTCATTATGTCGATGCGTTTAGAGGATGCGGCTCCGACCCCTGCGATGACAAGTGCATGCACTTAAACCATCTTATTTTGCGTAATTTCCGCAATTATGCAAAAGCGCAATTTGATTTTTCCCCATCCACCAATCTCATTGCAGGAGATAATGGACGGGGGAAAACAAACCTTCTCGAAGCCATCTATTTTATTAGCACAGGCAGATCCTTTAGAACATACCACCTTCCCGATCTGATTCGCCATGGGGAGTCCTTTTTTTACATCGAAGCCCACTTTACACGCGATGCAATCTCTCAAGTTGTTAAAATTTATTACGAAGAGAAAATACGGCGCGTCCAATACAATCAAACTCTCTATTCTACCCTAACTAGCCTACTCGGCATCCTCCCATGCGTTCTTCTCTGCCCAGAAGACCACTTCCTCGTTAGCGGCTCGCCTACAGAGCGCCGCCGTTTTCTCGATATCCATATTGCTCAAATGGACCCCTTTTATGTACAGCATCTCGCACGCTACTTCCGCGCCATGAAACAGCGCAACCACCTTTTAAAAGCAAAAAGCGAGCCCACTCTAAACGCATGGGAGCAGATGATGGCACAATCCGCTAGTTACCTGATTCAAAAAAGAAGAGATGCTGTTGAAGAGCTAAAAAGCCCCTTAGGCGTTTGGATGAATACCCTGTCTTTGGGCAAAGATGCTTTAGAAATGAAGTACTCCCCCTCGATAACCACAACAGATCTGATGGATCAATGGCAAAAAACACGCCCAAAAGAGCTCCATTATGGAACTACTTTAATAGGTCCCCACCGGGATGAATTACAGATCCATATTTCAGAAAAGCTCGCCAAAGACTTTTCGAGTGAAGGGCAAAAGAGAAGTTGTACCGCATCCATTCGACTTGCCCAATGGAAGCAATTTAAAGACCAGATGAGAGCCCCTCCCCTGATGGGAATTGACGATTTTGGCCTTCAGCTCGACCAAACGCGCCAAAAGCTCCTAGAAGAGCAGCTTACCTCTTTGGGACAGGTCTTTCTGACATCGCCTAAACCATTAAGCTTCAGCCCACACAAGACAATCGCTATCTAATAACGAAAGGAGTTTGGACTTTTGAGCTGCAGATTGATACAGTAGAACTCTTTCACTTGAGAGACACCTATGAAACTACTCCTTTCCAAGCCCAGAGGCTTTTGTGCCGGCGTTGAGCGGGCGATTGAAACCGTCGAAAAAGCCCTTAAACTCTTTGGCCCACCCATCTATGTCAAGCATGAGATCGTCCATAATAAGCATGTCGTGGACGATTTAAAAAATAAAGGCGCTATTTTTATTGAGAATTTATCAGATGTTCCTGAAGGTTCCCGGATCATCTATTCCGCCCATGGGGTATCTCCCGTGGTAAGAGATGAAGCCAAGGCGCGCTCTTTGATTGAAATTGACGCGACCTGTGGACTCGTTACCAAGGTTCACTCAGCTGTTAAGCGTTATGCCCAAAAAGGGTATCAGGTCATTTTGATTGGCCATCGCAATCATGTAGAAGTCATTGGCACAGCAGGAGAGGCGCCTGCAGTTACAACCGTTATTGAATCGGCGCAAGAGGTTGAATCCCTTTCCTTTTTGCCGGATCAAAAATTATTTTACACAACACAGACGACCTTAAGTTTAAGTGACGTTAAAGAAATTACAGAAGCTCTGATCGCGAAATTTCCACTGATAGAAACATTGCCTAGCTCTTCAATCTGTTACGCAACGACTAATCGGCAAATGGCGCTCGGCGCTATTACGGATGAAGCAGATCTTATTTTAGTCGTAGGAGATCCTCAAAGTTCTAATTCCAATCGATTATGTGAAGTTGCTGTGCTTAAAGGCGTACCAGCTCATCTGATCAATGATGAAAATGAGATTCAGACACAGTGGTTGAGAGATGTTAAAGTCATTGGCTTAACAGCTGGGGCATCTACTCCTGAGCATATTGTTCAGCGCTGCATTCAGCGACTCATTGATTTGGGTGTTGAAATAGTGGATAATGTCGTCTTTACGGAAGAAAATATTGTCTTTCAGTTGCCAAAACAAGTTCAAATTTTCTGTTGATAAAAAATCTTCTGACATTCATATCTTCGGTATATCATTCAAAAGATGTGAACAATGGCTCAAGACAATCCATCCTACCAACGAACGACAATCGTTCAGTTTCAAAAAAAAACCCTTAAACGGGTTTTAGGCGTCTTCGATCTCTTTGCCATTGGGTATGCGGACTTGGGCTCTTCCATGTTTTATGCCCTGGGAGTCACCGCGTTCTTTTCTTTGGGCGCAACGCCGATTTCTTTGGGCCTTGCGAGCATTGTCTTTATTTGTACTGCTCTGACCTACGCGGAAATGAGCTCAATTTTTCATGAAGCGGGAGGGTCTGCGAGCTTTGCAAGGCATGCCTTTAATGATCTGATTTCTTTTATTGCAGGATGGGGGCTTCTCCTTGACTATATCGTAACAATTGCGATCTCAAGTTTTGCAGTGGGGCCTTATTTGAGTTATTTTTTTGAACCTCTTAAAATACCTCACACGCAAATTCTGTTTGCCATTGTTCTAATTTGTGTTCTCTTTTTTATGAACATGACAGGTGCGAAGCAATCGACGCGAACAAGCCTTATTTTAACGGTTTTTGCACTTTTAATTCAGACGATTATCATTGCAATTGGGTTCGATACAATTGTGAATATCACAGATGTTGTAGCGAAAATAAAAATCAATGTTCCCAATGTCGATTGGTCGCCTACATGGAGTGAATTTTGGCAAGGGACTGCAATGGCAATGGTCGCATATACAGGGATCGAATCGATTACGCAGTTGGGTGCCGAATCCCACAAACCCGCTAAAACAGTTCCCCGAGCAATTCTTCTGACGATGGGCGTTCTTATCGTCATGTATGTAGGCATTGTCCTTGTGGCTTTATCTGCTGTTCCTGCAAAAGAGCTTGGAACACGCTATATCTTAAATCCGATCGAAGCAATTGTCGATTTCCTTCCCTATGGAAGAGGGCTGTTATCCCCCTGCATTGCGATTTTAGCAGCTGTAATCTTATCTGTTGCAGCAAATGCTGGAATGATGGGCTCTTCGCGCCTCTCTTTTAATATGGGAGAATTTTATCAACTTCCAAGAGTCTTTCATCGCCTCCATAAACGCTTTCGCACACCTGTGATTTCTTTAGCTTTTTTTTCCATTACAGCGTGCCTAATTATCATCCTCAGTAATGGAAAGATAGATTTTCTTGCAGATCTTTACAATTTCGGAGCTATGATCGCCTTTTTTTCAGCGCATATCGCTCTCATCGTGTTGCGTATAAAGAAACCCAATATGAAGCGCCCGTTTAGGATTGGATTGAATATTCCTTTTGGAAAAGCACACATCCCGATTTCTGCAATTATTGGAGCCTTTGCGACGTTTAGCGTGTGGTGCCTTGTCGTGTTCACAAAACCTGATGGTAGATACTTAGGAACGGCTTGGATGCTTATAGGAATTGCTATGTACGCCTACTATAGAAAAAGTAAAAAAATTGAGGCTATTGGATCTATTAAGCTTCAAAACGTCAAGATCCAAGGCTATCGCCTGATAGAGATCCATCAAATTTTAGTTCCGACGTCTGGCATCCAAACAGAGACGATTCAAATTGCCTGTGAACTTGCTAAAACCTATCATGCAAAAATTACAGCTCTTCAAGTGATTGATCTCGCCGATAGCCTTCCATTAGATAGTAAGCTGCATCATCGAACAGCTACGACAGAAGCTATTCTTAAAAATGCAGAAGCGATTGCTCGTGAGTTCAATGTCGAAATCGAATTAAAAATCATTCAATCCAGGTCGATTGTGGATTCTATTTTACAAGAGGCTAAAAAGGGGAAATACGATCTCATTATTTTAGGATCACAGAGCTCCAAAGAAGTGTCTCAAAAAAAGCACTTAAGCGCTATTGCTGAAACTGTTTTGAAAAAAGCAAAATGCCGCGTCTGGATTTGTTAGAGAGGGAGTGGGGTGTGACCTCATTTGCTTGGATTAAATTAAATCAATTCACCTGTTTAAGCCTACTTATTGTAAACTTACCCTCGTTCATTACCCCTCCTGCCGCAGCATCCTCGTATTCATAAGGACAAGAGCTCCCTAAAGAGACAGCTGTTCCTAAGTAATCGCTCATTCCTTCCCGATCGGAATTCACTGTGACAAGGAGACAGCCAAGTTCTTTAGCCCTTTTTTCCGCGTGCTGATTAAGAGCTGAAACAAGCTCCTCACTGCAAGGGGATGGATAGATCCTGTCTTGAAAAAGAAGGGGCGTTAGCGTCTTGCCATCCAATAAAAGACGAAAAATAGAGCGTGCAACGATCTTGCCAGAGTCGTCTTTGACTGCAAGCATCCGGTTTTTTCCATCCATTACATAGGCCAACAAGCATTTATTATAAGAGG
>CAMAVL010000116.1 GCA_945861735.1 Chlamydia trachomatis | reverse complement strand
CAACTTGGAATTTGGACCGCGCCAAAGCCCCGGGGATCGTCGATCTTAAGTCGCCCCATATTGTTAATATGGGGCGACTTAAGATCGATGATCCGCGGGAGCTTTCGCGCAGGTCCAAATCCAAGTTCATGACCGAGTTGGGTATACATACAGATATTGAAAACAAACAGTCGAGATCCAAAGCTAGATCGGTTGTTGCAAAAGTTTTGACAGTTTGGGGGGGAACGGAAGGATTCAAGTTTTCTCACGTGATTCCTTTGGATTCTGTTTGTCGATCTACAGACCCGCAAGATGCAAATCTTTTTAGAGCAGTTCCCTTGGCACACGTCGATTTTTCCGAAGATACTTCTAAAACTCTGCTGAGTTTTAAGAATACTTGGAAAGGACGTGTAGAAGAAGTTTTTAGCCCAAGTTCAGTGCCTTGCGCTATGAAAACTGGGTTATCAGATGAAGAATATGAAGGTCTCGACGTTACGCAGATGATCAATATTTGGATGCCTTTAAACACTTTTCCTCATACCAATACATTAGCTATGATGGACATTAGGACTACTGAAGTGCCCACTCACCCTTATACAGCGGTACGACAAGATGGGGCTTGTTTTACAGCGCATGTAGTCGAAAATGCTGCTAAACAAAAATGGTCTATCTTTGATATTCGACGTGGTGATGGAATTATTTTTGGATCGCAAAAAACGCCACATACAGCAATTGATGTTGTGAGAGACTGCTGTGAAACCCAAGCGCGTAAAAGCATTGAGATCCGCGCTATGTTTGTTAATAAACCATAAATCTCTGGATTAGACTTCTTGCATAACCTCTTCTCCGTGCCCTTGCCCGGATAAATTCTTTATACAAAAGGACGCGAATTATTGATTCGTATAGTATCCATGTTGGTTAAAATGGCTCAGAAAAAATACTAATCGGGCACGGAGAAGAGGTTATGCAAGAAGTCTATTGTTGAATCTTATACATTCGCAATTTCAAATTCTGTTTTGGCGGCAAGCAGAAATAAGTCTTATGACACCCGCCTTTTATGATGAAAAAAGTAAAAGGTCATTCCGACGATTGCAACTCCAATGATCGCCACTAAAAAAGCGATATTTCTTTTCAGTTGAGCTTTTCCGCTCTCCCATACTAAATGTGTCTTAAATACGAAGGTGCTGTCTACTGGGCGCACCGCAAAAAGAGGATTTTGCATCAATACCTTCCCCTCTTTTGAGAGAACCGCAACTTGTCCCACAGGTGCTCCTATTTCAATGGGGAAAGCAGGCGGATCCCATTGGACCTCTGTTGTAAAGAGGGGCTCTTCAGATGGGTAATATTCTAAAATGAGATCGGTTGCAAGATCGGCTTCTAGGGGGATAGTGCCGCCTGGAAGGGTGCATGAAAAATGATCAAAGGCTTTAGAAAAGAGGGTGCGGGAGCATTTTTCTTCGTTGAAGGCTGCTTCAAAGAGGGTGATCGCATCTTTATAGCGCTGTTGAATCTGCTCACAGCCAAGAACCACTGCGATGAGTTTGCGGTTGGTGTCTTCGGCGCTTGCCACTAGGGTATAGCCGCCAAGTATCGTATAGCCTGTTTTGACTCCAATTGCTTTAGGATAGTGAAATTTGCCCGATTTGACAAGTGCGTTGTGCTGGAAAAGTTCTGCTTCAGGTTGTTTATTTGTTGCAGCTCTTGGATACTTGACGGTCTTCACAACGGTTCTAAAGAAAGGGATTTTCAAGGCTCTTTGGGTGATCTTGGCCATGTCATAAGCTGTTGTTTTATGATCGGAATGGGGCAGTCCATGTGGGGTATGTAAGGTGGTATTTAAGCAGCCGAGCGTTTTGACGTAAGTGTTGAGCTCTTCCATAAAGGTCAGGACATCACCACAGATGTATTGTCCAATGACGTTTGCAGCATCATTTCCAGAGGTGAGCATGAGTCCATAAATGAGCGTTCGAAAGGGAAGGATCTCTCCTGTTTTAATTCCCATATGGGTGCCTCCAAATTCCAGTCGGTAGGCGGGGTGTTTATAGAGGGGGGATCTGCGGATGTTGGAGTGGACGGTCGCAACGGCATCTTGTGAGGCACAAACGAGGGCGTCTAGATTATTTCCTTTTTTCTCTAGGGCATAGAGGGCTGTGATGACTTTTGTGATGCTGGCGGGGTAGAGGGGAAGATGGGCGTTTTTTTCATAGAGAATGGCTCCGGTTTCCGTATTGATTAAGATCGCGGCTTTAGCGGAGAGTTCTGCTTTAAGGGGGGCTGCTTGTAAAGAAGCGGTAGAGAATAGAAGGCAGGTGATAAGTGTTTTCATGGAGGTAGTCGGTTTTTAGTTTTTAGTGTCTTGACAAGGAGAAATTTTAAATGTACACTCATCATTATAGGGGCTTCTCTTTCGGGCGGCTATCGGAGGCATATCATGATTAACCCAAGCATTCTTGAAGAGGCATATCACGAGTTCAGCTGTAATCTACAAAAGTGGATTCCCGATGGAGTCATCGATGTCGATCTTAAGCTGTTGAATGATATGGGTTTGCTCAACAATATCGAGCTCGATCACTCTATTAATGAAGCGAACCTCACTCTTTATTTTCATATTATCGAAACTCCCGATAAGGTCACCTTATTTAACGATCAGTTTGCCATCTGGATTATCCCTCAGCTCATTGAGGAGCTTCCAACGACAACAACGATGATCGCTCTATTGCATGGGGATAAGCCTCATCTGGAGATCGTCTATACGACATGTGGAGTGTACAACACTCCGAAATATATTTTAAAGATCCTCCAGCACTTTTTATCGGAAGTACAAGATACTGAGGCCGTTATTTCATCTATTGGGAAGAGAGAGTAGGTTTCTGTTTTTCCCAAGTTTGATTGCAAATACCACTGACTATTTGTTCGGCTAGGCGCTGATAAATCGGAACTCTCACATCATCACTCGCTCCCTCAATCGAATCGAGCTGTCCCAATGAAAAATCGAGAACGGGTTGCGGAGCCCCATGTGGATCAAAGAAAACAAGGTCGTGAATCGATGAAGTTTCTAAATAGTCATAATCCCCATTTGCAGAAATTTTAATAGGGCCTACGAGAATCTGCTCTGTATAAGAATCGGTAAGTTTCACTTCAACAGTAATCGTTCGTCTATTTTCCGTGCCTAAAATATTCGATTTGAGTTTCCCAGTTGTTGGCTCTCTATCATAGCGGTATCCAATTTTATCAGCAGTATCGGAGACGACAGTGACATCAAGGGTGAGGGTTCCGTCATTTTTGCGATAATCGAGTTGGGAAGAGGCTGCAATAGCGCGGATAAGGGAGGTATTTAATAGGCCTTCGCCATCGCCTGGAATGTAGGGGATGCTAATTGTTGCAGCATGACTGTCGAGCACAGTGTCTTTCGGGCAATCTTGAAATCGATAGCCGCAGGCAGTTGTCAGTAGAAGGAGTAGGGTGATGAGGGCTCTCACCTGACCTCCAATGCTCCCTCTTCTAGAGGGCTCTTAAGTTCTTTTTCAGCTTGGACGATTGGGTTGTTTGCGGGGAGTTCAAGAAGGGGAGACGTTGGGGATTGTTCTTCACTTTTTGTTGTTGGGGAGGAGTTGTTTTTTTTTACTTTAGGGGCTGGTATTGATTCATTAGGTTTAATTTTAAGATTCTCTAGGCGTTTATTAGCGAGAAGAGCAACCTGTGTTTCAGGATATTTTGCGATAATCCGCGTGTAGTAAATATAGGAGGCTTGGTGTTTTTTTGTTCTTTCATAAAATCTTCCGATATCATAGAGCTGGCTTGCATAAACTTCTTGCATTTGTTCAAAGAGTTTTTCGGCAACGACAATTTTTTCTTCTCCGGGAAAATCTTGGCGGAATTTGCGTAAATTGATCTCTGCAAGATCCAGGAAGTCTTGATCGGGATATTGTTCTTGAGATTGGGTTAAGAAGACTTGGGCTACGCCTATATAACTTTCAACTGATAAGGGGTGTTTTGGAAACCTGCGGATGAGTGTCTGATAGGTTTCGATGCTCGATGTATATTCTTCTTCTTTCAGAAGAAGCTCTGCTTTTCCAAAAAGAGAATGCGCTGCAAGGTCGTGATGGGGAAGCGCTGTGATCACTTCGTCATAAATTGCAATGGCCTCTTCTTTTGCTGGAATCCATTTTGGCATGCTTTCCCAGCCCATGAGATGTTTTTTTGCTCCCAATTGGAATTGCTGCGCGATTTGAAATTTATACTGGATCGCTTCTTCAAAATATTTAGGGGTCGATTGTTTTTTCAAGTAGGTCGTGAGATGTTGGTTCGCAAGTTCGTAGTCTGCAATTTGGAAATAACCGACTCCTAAGTAGTAAAAGGCATCTTGGGCAAATGGAGTTGTAGGGAAATTTTTAATCACAATTAGAGACTGATGAATCACCTCTTCCCATTCACTTTTTTGATACGCATCCATCGCGGCGCTGTAATGTTCTTGCACAGACATCGTGGCAACGATATCGGAGTTGATGAGTTTTCCATTGCGCAAAGTGTAGGCAGCTTGCATAGATGAAGCGGCTAAAAGAAAGAGTACAAGCAATTTTTTCATAAAGGCATCCTTAACGTATGGATAAAAGTGTGATTGTTAGAGCCAATTTTGTCAACAGGCCACTTTTTCAAGTTTTTTCAAGTTCGAAGTGCGACATGCTGTGGTGAGTTTTTGCATTTTAAGCTGCTTGGTTTCCACCTGCTCGCATGAATTAAATATTTTATTTGTCTTTTGAGGCGGGTGACGCGTTATAGTTCAAATCGGCTAAGTTCTATCTCGTTTGTATTCAATTTATTAGGCGATTCCTTTGCGTAATTGCGTCGAGTTGTTAATAGTTTCTTTTAATTGTAATTGAAGATTTTAGTTGTATTTTACAGATTAATACGATATTATATATTGATATAAAAAAAATTACAATGGAGTAGTAAAATGAGTAATATCATAGAATTGTTCAAAAGCACTGCAAACTGTTTTTCGATGAATGAAGCACAAGAAGGTGAGAAAGATCAAAATGGTTGGATTTCACTGATTGCCTTGGGGATAATAGTTGCCCTAGGCGCTGCTTCCTACTTCAGTCGTAGGGAGAATAGAGCAAGTTCTTCATCAGCATTAGTCCCATGTGTGGGAGCGGCTGTATCTGACGTTACCAAAATCACTTTCCGAGAACTTGTACGAGAACTTGAGACTCTTGATAATGATGCTCTACATGGTATTCTCGAGTTGTTACCTGAAGAAACGTTATCGGCATTCGCTCGAGTTAGCCCCCATTTGGAATACATGGGTAACGATCCGATCCTATGGCGTGGATCTGCGCTGAAAGACAGATTCCCCTTACTTAAGAACATCTTCGATAAAGAAGCGTGGGGCCGGATCGTTAATTTAAACACTCTAGATGGTGTGAGTTTTGAAGGAGAAGAGGAGTTTAGTCTTAGATCCGCAGTTGACGCCTTGAGAGACATCCATCATCTAAAAGTAGAGGGAGATGCAGGCTATACGATCATCACAATGCCGCGGGGTATGACAATCAATAAACTTAAAGCCCTTATCGCACGCTTTGTAGCAGAGGGTAAGTTCCCAGGCAATGCCCGGCAGCGAAATCCAGGATTTACATTTTTTTGGAATCACATATCAGAAGTCTACGGGAATATTTTTGTTGACAAACCCTATACATTCGTGATTTCAAATTTTGTTCAAGAGGGAAGTAGAGGCAAGTCTTATAACGTTCAAAGAGCTTCAGTAACGGCCGCGGGGGGATGTGAGCTGCCTCAAGTTCTTGAAGCGATGACGCTTCTTTTTTTAACATACGTAGCTTCAGGTGAGAGACAAGAGAGTCTTTACGGCGATGCTCCACGGACCTTCACGCGTTGTTTAGAGCGGATAAATAATAACGTCTTGGCAATTGGGGTCTTCACCTCCGCCGGCCTCATCGTCTACGACTGCTTTGCCATCGACTCCTTCGGCGGCGCCGGCGGCGCTGGGGGTGCGAGGAAGTTCTTTTAGGGAAAGCGCCGATTAAAATCGATATGAAATAGCGGATGCAAGAGCCGCACGTTGTAAGGTTTAGCAAACTACAACGAACACGAGTCATGCGCGGATAGCCGTGAGGGTATGCGTGAAGCGTTAGACAGTGGATTTGGTCAGGTTAGGTATTGAGCCCCGTAAAGAACGAAATCAGAGTGCCGACATGGTCCTAAACAATGGAAGGCAACACCAATGGCATCGTTAATGCGAGATGCTAGTGGACTCTGCGTGGTCGAAGGCCCTATTCATGAACATTAATTTTATACAC